>JAEXRB010000374.1 GCA_023438325.1 Pseudomonadota bacterium
TTCTTCACGCCGCTGCCGACGACACCTGCCGCCACCACGACCCAGGTGCTGCAACGCCTGCGCGAGCGCATGGCCGATCCGCCCTGCACCGATCATCCCCGCATCCAGTATTGGCAGGGCCGCTACGCCGCATCGCCACAGCGCTTTGCCCTGCAAATCGAAGCCATCGCCCCGATGATGGGATTGGTTCTGGAGGAACTTGACCGCTATCGCCTGCCCGGCGAATACGCGCTGCTGCCCATCGCCGAAAGCTGGTATCGGCCCGATGCGCGCGGCGCGGGTGATCATGTCGGACTGTGGCAATTCGGACGCTCCACTGCGCACTCGCTCGGCCTGCCGGTAAACGCCGCCTACGACGGCCGCATGGATGCACGCGCATCCACCGACGCGGCAATGCGTTATCTGGCGCAGATGCACAACCGCTTCGGTGACTGGAAACTTGCCACTGCCGCCTTCAATGCCGGCCCGCAACGCCTGCAAAACCTCGTGGACAATCAGGCCGATGCGCTGTTTTCCCTCTCCACGCGCGCTCCTGCTGGCCTGCCCAACACCACCTTCGAGCATCTGGCCAAAATGAAGGCCCTGGCCTGCCTGCTCGGGCGACCCGAGCGGTTCGGGATCCTTTTGTCCGACGATGCGCTTGATCCGCTGGTGCCGGTTCGCTTGCCGCCCGGCCAATCCTCGCTCACCGCCATCGCCCGGCAACAGGAAATTCCCGGCGATCTGCTCGCCACGCTGAATCCGGCCTTCCGCAAAGGCTTCATCGCATCCAGCGCACCGCGTGAACTGCTCGCCCCGCAATCCATCGCGCAACGCCTTGCCATTGCCGAACTGCCTGCGGCGGCTGCACCGACGGAAATCGCACCATCAGGCGCCGACATGCACATCGTGCGTCGCGGCGACACGCTCGGCGCCATCGCAAAGCGCCATGGCGTGAAGCTGCAAACCCTGTTCGCACTCAACAACCTCAATGCACGCTCGGTGCTGCGCATCGGACAACGCATCCGACTGGCGCCGTAAAGCCGCAGGCATCACACTTCGCCCTCTTTTCCCGACACCCGCGCAGGCCCTGCCTGCGTCCGCTCCAGGAGATAGCACCATGGGTTTTCTTGCAGGCAAGCGCGCCCTGATCGTCGGCGTTGCCAGTCAACGCTCCATCGCCAACGGCATCGCCGAAGCCATGCGCCGCGAAGGCGCCGAACTGGCCTTCACCTATCAAAACGACAAACTCAAATCACGCGTGGAAGAAGCCGCCGCCGAGTACGGCTCCAACATCGTGCTGCCCCTGGACGTGGCCGATGATGCGCAGATCGACAGTGTCTTTGCCGAGCTCGGCAAGCATTGGGACGGCCTCGACATACTCGTGCATTCGGTCGGTTTTGCCCCGCGCGAAACGCTCGATGGCGGATTCCTCGATCACCTCACCCGCGAGAGCTTCGCCATCGCGCTGGACATTTCCACCTACAGCCTTGCGGCACTGTCCAAAGCCGCGCGCCCGATGATGGCCAACCGCAATGGCGCGATCCTGACCTTGAGCTACCTCGGCGCCGAACGCGCCCTGGAGAACTACAACGTCATGGGCGTGGCCAAGGCCGCGCTGGAGTCTTCGGTGCGTTATCTCGCCCTCAACCTCGGCCCGGAAGGCACGCGCGTCAACGCCGTTTCCGCCGGCCCGATCAAGACCCTCGCCGCTTCCGGCGTGGGCAACCTGCGCAAGATGCTCACCCACGTATCCGAACACGCCCCGCTGCGACGCAACGTCAGCATCGAAGACGTGGGCAACGTCGGCGCCTTCCTCTGCTCGGACCTGGCCGCCGGCGTGACCGGCGAAATCACCTACGTGGATTGCGGCTACAACATCCTCGGCATGGCCGGGCTGGAATAATCCTCAGCGCCAAGGTCAGCGCGCAGGCAGGAACGGCAGCGGATCCACCGGCTTGCCGTTCCTGCGGATCTCGAAGTGCAGCATGTCGCGGCTGGCGCCGCTACGGCCCATTTCGGCAATCTGTTGCCCGGCTTTCACCTTCTGGCCTTCATTCACCAAGCGTTTGCGGTTGTGGCCATAGGCGGAAAGAAATGCATCCGAATGGCGCACGATGACCAATTCGCCGTAGCCGATCAGGCCCGAACCCGAATACACCACCTCGCCGTCAGCCACCGCGACCACTGCCTGGCCCGCATTGCCGGCGATGCCGATGCCTTGCTTGGTGGGTTCACCGGCGACGAATCGGCTGATGACCTGCCCGCTGGCGGGCCAACGCCAGGCGATGCCTTCGACCGAGCGACTGCCGCCAGTGGCAACCATCGGCGTGGTGGCAGGGCTGATCGTGGGCGTGGTGGCCGGCGTGGTGGCCACCACAGGTACAGGTACAGGTACAGGTACAGGTACAGGTACAGGTGCAGGTACAGGTGCAGGTGCCGCCACTGCCGCCGATGTTGCGGGTGCCGTGGCCGTGGCCGTGCTGGAAGAAGTGACAGGCACTGGCTGCGAGGCGGAGGGCATCGAAGCCGGTGTCCCGGTCGCTGTTGACGTAACCACAGGCGCCGGTGTGCTGGCCACGGGCGCCGACGTGCGGCCAGGCGGCGCGGCATTGCTCGCTGTGGTCGTCGAAGTGGCTGCGGCCGCCAAACGCAAGCGCTGCCCTGGATAAATGGTGTAAGGCGCGGCAATGCCGTTCCAGCGGGCCAGGTCGCGATAATCCAGCGCGTTGCGAAAGGCAATTCCGTAGAGCGTGTCGCCTCGCGCCACCACATGCTCGCGCACGCTTGCCGGCGATGTGTGCACCGATTGCGCCGGGCGTGGGCGCGACGTGGCTTCTTCCGTCACCACGGCACGCGGCCGCATGCTGCACCCAGCGAGCACGCCCAGCACCAACACGCCGCAGATGAGCTGATGCAACCTCATGCACTTCCTCCCGAGAACACCAGATACGCGATGGCCGCCGCCAACAACGCCAGCGCAATCCATCCGATCGGTTCGATATGCTTGCGCAGCATGGCTTCCGCCTTCCTCCCGCCGAGCCTGATCGCCCAAGCCACCAGGTACACACGCTTGCCGCGCCCGATCAAGGCGCCGAAAAAGAATGGCAACAGCGGCATGCCGATGGCCCCGGAAGCCAGCGTGAAGACCTTGAACGGCACCGGCGTGAATCCTGCCAGCAGCAACAACCAGAAGCCGTTTTCCGCCGCTTGTCGTTTGATTTCCTCGAACTGCGCGGCGTAACCGAAGCGTTCGAGGAAAGGCATGGCCAGCTCGATGGCGTAGTGCCCGATGGCATAGCCGATGAACATGCCGAGCATCGAGGCCACAAGGCTGATCGTGGCAAACACGTAGGCGCGCTTCGGATTGGCCAGCGACATCGGCGCCAGCATCACCTCGGGCGGAATCGGAAACACGATGGCCTCAAGGAAGCTCACGCCGCCCAGCAAAGCCGGCGCATGCCGATGCTGCGACCACCCGAGCATGCGCTCGTACAGCGGCGCGAAAATCTTCATGCCGTGCCTCCCAGCAAGGGCACGAACGTCACCGCACCAAGCACCTCCGGCTGCCAGCCATTGTTGTCGGCACGCCAGCGCATCAATTGCTGCACCCCGCCCGCCTCGCCAACCGGCGCCACCAACACGCCGCGCGGAGAAAGCTGGCGCAGAAGTTCCGGATCGAACGCGCTGGCAGCAGCCGTGACGAGGATGCCATCGTAGGGTGCATGTTCGGCCCAACCGATGCGGCCATCGCTGTAGCGACAATGGATGTTGCGATAGCCCAGCTTGCGGAAACAGCGGCGTGCGGCGCGCTGCAATTCATCGATGCGTTCGACGGTGTAGACGTGCTCCACCAGTTGCGACAGTACCGCCGCTTGATAGCCCGAGCCGGTTCCGATCTCCAGCACGCTCCCGCGCACGCCGGCTTCCAGCAGCGCCTCGGTCATGCGTGCCACGACCCACGGCTGAGAGATCGTCTGGCCGCGCCCGATGGGCAGGGCCGTGTCTTCGTAAGCGCGGCTGGCCAGTGCTTCGTCGATGAACAGGTGGCGCGGCACGTTACGCATCGTTTCAAGCACGCGCTCGTCGCAAATGCCGTTGCGGCGCAGGTTTTCCACCAGTCGCTCGCGGGCGCGCTGGGAGGTCATTCCCACGCCGCTGGCTTCCGGCGACAGGCGTGCGCGCATCACCGCGCTGACTCCATCGCGGCGGTCAAGCCCTCGACCCAACCGGCCACCTTTTCCAGCGCCTGATAACGGGTGAGATCGACATGGATCGGCGTGATCGCAACGCAGCGCGATCGAATCGCATGGAAATCCGTGCCCGGCCCGGCATCCTGCTCCGCCCCGGCCATGCCGATCCACCAGATCGGCCGGCCACGCGGATCCTCCTGCGCGATGCATGGCTCGGCACGGTGCCGATGCCCGAGTCGCGTCACCTCGAAGCCACGCAGTTCCTCGAACGGCACGTTCGGCACGTTGACGTTGAGGATGGTGTTGGCCGGCAATGGATCCACCAGCAGGCGCGCGGTCAGCGCCACCGCCACGCGCGCGGCGGTGTCGTAATGCCGTTGCGGCTCGCCGTTGAAAGCCAGCGACATCGCAATCGCCGGCAACCCGAGGAAGCGACCTTCCATCGCAGCGGCCACCGTGCCCGAATAGATCACATCATCGCCCAGATTGGCATGCGTATTGATGCCCGAGACGACGATGTCCGGCTCCACCTCGAGCAGCCCCGCCAACGCCAGATGCACGCAATCGGTCGGCGTTCCGACGACACTCCAGGTGCGCTCATCCACCACCCGCGCCCGCAGCGGACGATCGAGCGTCAGCGAATTGGAGGCACCGGAACGATCCCGATCCGGCGCCACCGTCACCACCTCGTGCCCGGCCTCGCGCAAACCCTGCGCCAGCACCTTGATGCCAGGTGCATCCACTCCATCATCATTGCTGACCAGTACCCGCATGCCCGTGCCTTGCACCGCTTCAATAAAAGCAGGCCATGATAGCGGATGCCCGAAAAGCGGCGAATCCCGCCTTTCGCACCGTGCCCGCCGTCATGCAGATCAGGCCGCGTTTCACGCTCAGTGGACAAACCCGATGCGCGCCGTGGCGCCGCCGGGCTTGAGCCGCAATTCACCTTCCACCAGATCCAGCAGCACCTCCGCGCTCGGCGCCTGCCCCAACACCCGCAACTGCCGCAAGGCATTAGCCATGTCGCCGGGCGTGAGACGGTCGAGCCGTTCGATCCGGCGCAGGCTGGCAGCATCGAGCGCCTTTTCGCCCAGCACGCTGCGAAACAACGCCACGCGCTGCGCCGCCGCCAGATAATCAAACCGCACTTTGAAATCGAACCGCCGCAGACTTGCCGCATCAAGCGAATCCACCAGATTGGTGGAAGCGATGAAGATGCCCTCGAACGCCTCCATCTGGGTCAGCATTTCGTTGATCTGGCTCACTTCCCAGCTCCGCTGCGCGCGGCTGCGATCCTGAAGAAAACTGTCGGCCTCATCGATCAGAAGAATCGCGCCCTCATCGCTTGCCGCACGAAATGCCTCGGCCAGATTCTTCTCGGTTTCGCCCACCCACATGCTCACCAGATCGGAGGCGCGCTTGACGTGCAACGGGCGATCCAGCACCTGCGCCAGATGATGCCCGAGCGCTGTCTTGCCGGTGCCAGGCGGCCCGAACAGGCACAGCCGTGCGACACGCCCGGCGCGCAAACCTTCGATCAATGCGGAAAGATCGCGATCGGTATTGAGGAAGGCCGGATCGTAATGCTGCGGCAGTTCGGCAGTTTTTCGCGCCGTGGAATGACCCATCGAACGCAGCGACATCTCCACGATACGCAGCGATTGCGCATCGCGCTCATCGCGCCGCTTGCTGCCCAGCGCCTTCACCACCTTGGCCGCGCGTTCGATCTGCGCGGGTGGCAAGGTTTCCAATTCGCTCAAGGCCGCAATACCTGCATCAGACAGCAATGCCCCCGAAAAACAGCGTTTCACGATGCGCTCGCGCACCTTGCGCGGCGGCGTGCGGAACTGCGCAACGAGATCGAAGCGGCGCAGATAAGCCGGATCAATCGCACGAATGTCGTTGCACACCCACACGGCGGGCACCGGATTGGACTCCAGCGTCAGATTGATCCAGCCCTTCGCGAGACTTTCAGGGTCGCGCCCCTGCTTGCCCACCAGCGCCGACAACAACGAAGAACCACCGCTGCCAAACACGTCCTCCACTTCATCGAACAAAAGCAGTTGCCCGCGATTGCGTGCGAGCAGGCGCTGCGCCAGCGTGTAGGCGCGGAAACGCGCCTCGCCGGAAATGGGATCGCGGTCTTCATCCTCCACCGGCACCTCATCCAGCCGCACGCCGAGCGATTGCGCCAGGGCGCGCACGAACTCCGTCTTGCCGGTGCCCGGCGCGCCGTGGATCAACACGTTCACGCCATGACTGCGCCGCTTCAATGCACTGGACATGTAACGCGCAATCAAGCTGGCTTCGATCTGGTGGGAATAATCGTCCAACGAAAGCCCAGCCGGTGGCGCGGGACGCAACAGGCTGCGCTGGATGCTATCCAGATCGAACGCAGGCGAAAGAAGATCAACCGCCAAGGTATCGCGCATTTCCATCGGAAAACTGTGCCGCTCCAGATCGAACCTTCCGAACACACCGATGCGCCGCAACGTGCACCCCGCCCCCAGCGCCAACGGAATGCCACGAATCCGCTAGCCGAGCGCGTGATGCACCAGAGCGAAGAACTGCATCGGCGTGGACACCCAGCGGTTCAGCAGGTCATCGCAGCCTTCCACGCTTCTTGCCACCACCGCAAAACGCAGCACCACACATTCGGTGGCCGAAAGCCGCAACGCCTTGCCGAGCCTTTCGATATTGCGATCCAACGCCGGAATCGCCACCTCACCACGCGCCTCCAGCTGCTCACGCTGTCTGGAAATCGCACGCTCCACCAGCCACGGCGAAAGCTCCGACAGCCTGACCTCGCCTTTCAGTTCCAACCCGGCCAGCCGCAGCAGATTGACAGCCTCCCCCCTGGCGATCTGCTCGTAAGGACGAACCCGCACCATCATCCGAACCGCATACAGGGCCGCACAGCGTTCCAGCGCCGATTCCATCCGCCGCACGCGGAATACCGGTGATTTTTGCGCGACAGGCTCAGGTGTGATGTTTTCTTGCGGATCGCGACGGCGAGAAATTTTCTGTTTGCGCAGCATGGCAGTGCCCTCGTGACTTGACGTGAGCAGTGTCTTTTCTTGATACGACAAATGGTGTCGCAACGACTATTCGTATGGCGTAGATCAAGGCTTCCCGAGCCATCCCAAACGGCATCTCGAACCATGCGACAACCGATGTCGCAATCCTGCGCCATCCTGCCACCCCGCACCACGAGGAACAGGACATGCGCCACCCACCCGACACCACCAGCAATGCGGCCCTGACCATTGCCGAACGCCTGAAATCCAGCGAACCCTGTCTTCCGATCGGAGAAGGCGACTGCACGGAAGTGGCTCCCCTGACGATCCTCGACACCGACAACCACGTCACGCTGGAACACTTCATCGCCCAACTGCTGATGGAAGAAGAAGAACTGGAGTTCAGGTTTTCCGAACAATCGTTTCTTCCCCACGGCGAACGATACATCGACAAACTGACGTTCGACGTGAAGCCGGAAGGCGCAACCGAATGGCAGAAACAGAGGAGCTTCCACTTCGACATCACCGCCGGCTTCAATTCCCTGCAAGCACGCCTAAACCGTGACGCTCCAGCATGAGCGAGCAAGTGATCGTCAGTAACAGGAAATTCGTTGTCACCTACACCGCACCCGGTGGCGCGGTGAAACGGCGGATGGTGAACCTGCATTTCCATCGCGCCTTTGTTGCATGGTTCGACAAAGCAAAGCACAGATTCGCACTGCCACTGCGGATCATCGACATAAGAAAGCATTACCTGCGCCTTGCCATCGACGGATTCGGCGGATGCCTTGAGGTCGGCATTTCCTCGTGGGACGTGATGGTGTATGTGTACTGGCAAGGCAACTACGTCGACGCCATCTACCCGAACGACACCCGAGCGCGATGCAATGAACTTAGCTACTATTATCTGGACTGCATGGAATATGCCATCAGCCACGATGTGCGACTCGATCCCAACCCACCGGAACCCTTGAGGCATTACCCGAATAGGGAAAGCCTATGGAACGAGCGTCTTTTCGAGCGACTGCTGGAATCAGACGCAGCTGAGTGCATCACTAACAGACACCTCCTGAGCGGAAAAAATGTAACTTTGAACGAGTGCACAGCGAAAGTTAATTTTCGAATTTGTCTTTAATTGGAAATTAGGATTAATTTATGGCCATTCATGCAATGAAAGCTCCCGAATGGGAAAAAGAGGTTTTTGACACATTGAGCAAGGGCGAGGGGCGATTTGGCTGGAGCTATGTCCAAACAGCCGACTTGAATTCCCTCAAGCAACAAGTCGAGCAATCGGGGTGGGGTAGTCTTTCACCAGAAGAACGCGATTGTTATCAGGCATTTCTACTTGACCTGAAGGCGGATGATTACGTTGTTTACATCAATGTCCCGGAATATGGCCAATGCACTCTGGCGAGAGTTACAGGAAAATATAAGTGGCACTACCACGACGATGATTTTAATCATAGGTTCCCGGTCGATCCAGCATCTGTTCGCCAGTTCGATCGAAATGACGAAGTGGTCCCTCCTTACTTAAGGGCACGACTCAAGTTGCCGGGTCGTAAGTGGAGGATCAACGCGGAAACTGATTTCAACTCGCTTCTTTCCAATTTAAGCTCAGGATATAAACCAAAGCCGTACTCAAAGGAAAGTAACCTTAAGCATCTTAATAGCGCAATTCGCCCTTATCTGTCAGAAATAACCAAAGGCATCCATAAATCACATCCAAACTTCGATTTGGAGTCACCTGTCGCAGAAGTCCTTCGGAAGATTCCTGGAGTTTTAGACGTTAAGCCACAGGGGCGTAGCGGCAGTGCCGGCGATCATGGCGCTGATATTATCGTAACATTCAGATCGGGTCTACCAATTCCTGGTTTGGATCAGGAAGGCACCCTGATTGTCCAGGTAAAATCCTACGCCGATGAGCATTGGGATACACAGGCCGTAGATGATATCAGGCGGGCTTTCAAACACTACCCAGAGGCAAACGCGGGCCTTATTGTATCTACAGCCGATTCACAAAGTCCTCTACTAGAGGAGGAACTTGATAAACTCAGAGAAGAAAGTGGAAAACCCGTGGTACTGCTCATAGGATATGAAGTTGCAGCTTTCTTCCTACGATTCGGAGCAAATTTGCTTGTTTAATTAAGATCACCACTTTATTATTATGTCAAGCACACCACACGGATCGACTGCAAGGTATCCGCAGTGAAGCCCCTGAACCAACCCAGCTAGAAAAACCGGTCAATCCCGGCGGAGTGCAATGGAAGATACGACATCGGATACCGCAGAGGTCGGCGATCCTTGCTACCACCTGCACGCACGCCGCGATGCAGCGACCTGCCAAGGCTTACCCCCATCATTCAACAAGGACATATAAATGTACGTCTTTAGAATTCACATTCGCCCCGGAGGCGGCTCTACAGATATGCAGACCACCTTCAACTACTGCCTGAAAGAGGGCGTTCTTGGCGTCGGATGGCGAACATCCTCAGAAAGAAATCCACACAACTGGGATGATTACTACCAGGAAGCCACCCTCGAACATGACAACATCAATGTCTGCAAATATATCCACAAATGGGTCAAACAAGGTGATCTGATATGGACGCGTGATCCATCAGGCCAGTACTACTTGGCTCGCGTGCTGTCGGGGTGGGAGTATTGGGCAACAGATGAAGCGCGACTTCTTGACATTGACATAGCAAACATATTTCGCTGCGATATCAAGCATGTTGATACAGATGACGTTCCCGGCAAGGTTGTAGCTTGCTTCAGAGCGCCGCGCACCATTCAAGAAATAGCGGATGACAGAGCCCGTGAGTACTCCCGCTACCTATGGAACTCTTTGAGCGGGAACGACATCTACCATGTGGACAAATCCAAGTATTCAGACATATTCATGATGCTGGATTCAGAAGAAACCGAAGATGTTATTTTTCTTTACCTTCAAACGAAAGGCTGGTACGTTGTTCCGCACTCACGCAAAGGCGACTCGATGAGCTTCGAGTATCTATGCGTCAACCCATCAGATGGGCAAATGGCCGGAGTCCAAGTAAAAACTGGAAACACCCCAATAAACAGAGACAGCTACAGCAAATTTCCACATAAAGTATTCTTGTTCCAGCCCAACAATATTTACTCAGGGGCCGAATGGCCAAACATTGATTGCATCCCCAGAGATCACATTTCAGATTTTCTTGACAAGTCAGTCACATGGCTCCCCAAGTCCTTGCGCCGCAAACTGGAAATCACAGGGAAATAATCGCCATATTGCCCCTTCGAATCCAGTACCGCATCGGAACGCACCATGCCCGCCATCGACCAAGCCCGCCGCCTCGTTCAGAGCCGCAACAACATCGTCGTCCTCATCGGCGCGGGCATGTCTGCCGAGAGCGGCATCCCGACATTCCGGCAAGCGCCGCGTGGTTTGTGGGCGGAGTATTCCCCAGAGCATCTGGCCACACCGAAAGCATGGCAGGCCGATCCGGCGTTGGTGTGGGGCTGGTATCTGTGGCGCATGGCGCTGGTTCGCGCGGCGGCTCCCAATGCCGGGCATGAGGCTCTGGCGATGGCTGCGAAAACGCGCGCCATCCGCATCGTCACGCAGAATGTCGATGACCTGCACGAACGCGCCGGAAGCGGTGACGTGCTGCATCTGCATGGCGGCTTGTTCGCGCATCGCTGCTTCGCCTGCACGCGGCCACATGGCGAGGTGGCGATTCCTGATTCCGCCACCACGCCGATGCGTGTGGAACCGCCACGCTGCACGCATTGCGGCGGGCGGATTCGTCCGGGCGTGGGAGAATCTGCCGGAAGCGGCTTTCACGCAGGCCGTGGCGGCAGCGGCGGCATGTGATCTGATGCTGGTGGTCGGCACGTCCGGCATCGTGCATCCGGCGGCGGAATTGCCTTTTGTCGCCAAGGAAGCGGGCGCGGCAGTGGTGGAAATCAATCCGCTGGAAACCGAGCTTTCCGCCTTGCCGCATGTATGCGTGCGGGGGAGCGCGGCGGCGGTGTTGCCGGCGGTGTTTGGTTGATCGAGACCGGGAAACGACCGCCCTGTCAGGCTGCTGAAATGAGTATTTCAGCAGCCTGACAATCAGAAAAGCCAAAACACTCGCGACGTTGCCGCTCGCCCCCTCACCCCAACCCCTCCCCGCCGCTGGCGGGGGAGAGGGAGATGTATGTGACCAGTATTGGGGCTAACGATGTCCCGCCAATTCGCCTGTCATGACAACCGGATCGAAATCGCCGTGATACGGCAAGGCCAATTCCCTGTCTCGAAACATCGGCAATGAGAAATCAAAGGGACCAGCAGGATCGCGCCGGTGCAACTGCCTGTTGTAGAGCAGATACGGCTCCTTCTTTCCCTTCAGTTCCTCCATGAACTCGAACGCGGCTGCGGTTGGAAGCCGGTGGCGGCTCTCAAGGAATGCCTTTCCTTCCACCGGGCTGCCAGCCCAGAACACCCACCAGTAATATTTGTAGAACCTCGGATTCGGATGCACTGCCTTCGCCTGATTGAACATGAAGAATGGCGGATGCCCTTCCGGGCCAATACCGCCCTTCAGCATTTTTATCCACTTCAATTCAGGGCACATCATTTCCCGTTCAGCCCATAATTCAGAAGTTCCCACACGGCAAGACTCTGCCCTTGGGCAGTGGCGACCTGCCTCAACGCGTTGATCGCAGACATGTACTGCTCCCTGGTGGTGATTTTCGTCCAGTTCAGCCTGTCCCGCAGCGTGGTTTCTGCAAGAATGATGCGGTCTACGGGGCAATGCGGTGGCTCAACGACATGCCCCATGCACCAAAGGTACTTCAGATAAAGATTCAGGAGTTTTTGCGCCACGCCATACCGGTATTGCCCACCAACAAGAATGGATGAGCCAAACCTGCTCCCCTCCTGCGCCAGCCGCCCAATGTTCTCCAGATGCGCACTTTCCGTGCAGGCCACACGATACGATGGAACAATGTCAGTCTCCAGCAGATTGAACATATCCTTTTTCATCTTCCCCCTGTCACTCTCCGAAACTCCCGGATTGTACAGATGGGCACGTTGAACAGAGGCATTCCAGGAGAGCATCCTGACATTATCCAGCATGAAATCTTTTTGCTTTGATTCAACCAATCGCATTATTCCTTCACCTCGCCATGGCATTCTCAGTCAATTGCCCAGCCCGATGCCACGATGGCCTGCGCGTTGGTAAAAACCACTGGCTGCCCACCATTTTCCCGGTACAGGTCGAACTTCCCGGCAAGCAGCTCCATCAGAACAAAGTGCCCGTTACCTTCCGTCTTGTGCTTCATGTGCAACAAGCCATCCGGGGTGGCAGACAACTCGTCCAGTGCCTTCAAGGTCTGATTTTGCAGTGCTTCGGACCAGTGTTCACTCATTTCCATGTCCTCCAGTTGTGTAGTTCCCAGTGTAGCCATTGCGCCGGTCGCACCATCGCCAGTCAGTCGCATTCATGCCGTGTCCACAGATGCCTGCATGTGCCTGCCTGTTCCCGGCGCAATGCTGGAGGCCAAACACGACAACGGCTGTCGTATGCTGCTGCCACCCCGCATTGGCCACCCTCATGTCCGACACTACTCTGCGCCACCTCGAAACCCTGCGCGCCATTCCGCGTCATCCGCGCAAAACCACGGCGAGCGAGGTGCACAGGCATCTGCTTGGTGCGGGCTTTGACATCGACAAGCGCAGCGTGGAGCGTGATCTGCACAAGCTCTCGACGTTTTATCCCATCACCTGCGACGACTCGGGCCGGCCTGCGGGGTGGTTCTGGCAGGCGGGAGCGGCGGATCTCATCGCGCCGGGGCTGACGACGGGCGAGGCGCTGGAACTGGAGCTTCTGGCACAGCACCTGAAACCCTTGTTGCCGGCCGGGGCGTGGGCAAGTTTGCAGCCGCGCCTGACGGCAGCCAAGGCAACGCTCAAGACGCTTTCCAGTGCGCCGCTGGCGCGCTGGCGCAAGCGCGTGGCCATCATCGAGGATGGCCCTCCATTGCAGGTGCCCGATGTGGCGCCGGAGGTGCTTGCCACGGTGCATGAGGGGCTGCTGCACAGCCGTCGCATCGCGGTCGAATACCGCGCGGTGGAAGCGGACAAGGCGCGGCGGTTCGAGATCAATCCAACGGCGCTGGTCTACATGGGTCAGGTCGGTTATCTGGTTGGCACGTTGTGGAATTACAACGATCTGCGACATCTGGCGCTGCACCGGATGAGCAAGCCGGAACTGCTCGAAACACCGGCCACCCTGCCGCAGGATTTCGATCTCGGTGCCTATCTGCGCGAGCAATCGGCATTTGATTTTCCGGGTACCGAAGAACTGCGCCTGCACTTGCGCGTGCAGGGCTGGATGGCGCGGCATCTGGAAGAGCGCAGACTGTCGAAGGATCAGCGCATTGCGCCGGAAGCCGAGGTCTCGGACACATGGATCGTGCAGGCCACGGTGCGCGAAAGCGAGCGCCTGGTGTGGTGGCTGCGCAGTCATGGCGAAGCGGTGGAAGTGATCGCGCCAGCGGCGCTGCGGCAGCGCCTGGCCGGGGAATTTTCCGCGCTGGCGGCGCGTTATTCGGAAGGTGGATCATGATGCGGCACCTGTTGGTTCTCGCCTTCGGTCTCGTGATGGTCGGCCCGGCATCGGCATTGACCATCCATGAGGTGAAGTACGCCTCGCAGGCCGATCTGAAGGTATATCGCGTGCGCTACGCCTCACAGGCCGATCTGCGCATCCACTGGGTGAACTATCGCAGCGAAGCGAAAGGCGATGCGCTGTGGTGGCGCGCACCGCATGCCTCCGACGCCAAGATCAAGGTGTTCTACGTGCCGCACGCGTCGCAGGCCGATATCAAGGTATTCGAGGCAGATTACGCCAGTCAGGCTGGCTGGAACGGGCCGGCGCGAGGGCTTGGAATACGCTGAGCCCGCGACTGGTGCGACATGGAATGTCGCCCACGTCAGGCAATTTCAACGCCTCCACCCGTACGAACCCACCCCATTCCATGACTGATGCCTCCCTGCTCCGACAGATCCGCAGCCTCATCCACGATGCAAAATCGATCACCGTACTCACCGGCGCGGGCATGTCTGCCGAGAGCGGCATCCCCACGTTCCGGCAGGCACAAAGCGGCCTGTGGGCGCAGTTTTCGCCCAAGGCATTGGCTACGCCGGAAGCCTGGCAGCGCGATCCTGCATTGGTCTGGGGCTGGTATGTGTGGCGCATGGCCGGCGTGCGGGCGACACAACCCAACGCCGGGCATCATGCACTGGCGCGGGCGGCAAAAACCCGCACTATCCGCATCGTCACCCAGAACGTGGATGACCTGCATGAGCGCGCCGGCAGCCGCGAGGTGATGCACCTGCACGGCAGCCTGTTCGCACATCGCTGCTCGGCCTGCGCCCGACCGTTTGCCGATGTCGACCTGCCGGCTCCCGATGCTGAGCCGCAATTCATTCCCCCGCCACGTTGCACAGATTGTGCCGAGCTCATCCGCCCCGGCGTGGTGTGGTTTGGCGAAAACCTGCCGGAAGTACCCTTTCAGGCCGCCGTGGCAGCCAGTCGCGATTGTGATTTGATGCTGGTGGTGGGCACCGCGGGCGTGGTACACCCAGCCGCGGCGTTGCCTGCTTTCGCCCGCCAGCATGGCGCCCACATCATCGAAATCAACCCGATGAAAACCGAGCTTTCCGTCTTGGCCGACATCTGCCTGCGCGGCACGGCGGCAACGATGTTGCCCGCCTTGTTCGACACGCGTGCCGCACCGGCCTGAGCCTTTCGACGACACAACCCGTGCGCGTGCCCGAGGGTTCGCAGCACGGGTTTTGCTGAACTTGTCGATACTCCGACCTTGCTCACCGCGCTCCCCGTGCCCGGCGACAAGCGCCAAACCCCTCGGCACACGCGATGTGGATGAGTGCCGCACGACATGCTGCACCGCAGTAGAATCCAGAACCAGTGTCTCTGGAACGCCGCCATGCTGTATGCCCTGCACGAAATGCAACGCGCCCTGCTCTCCCCGTTCACCTACCTGGCCGAGGCCGGGTCGCGGATCTTTTCCGAACCGGGGAGCCTCTACTCGCACCTGCCCGGCGCCTCGCGCATGGCGGCCGATTACGAGCTGGCGTATCGCATCGGCAAGGATTACGAGAAGCCCGAATTCGACCTGACCCAAGTGCCCGCGCATGGCGCCGAAGTGGCGGTACTGCAGAAAACGGTAAAACAGACGCCGTTCTGCAAACTCTTGCGCTTCAAGCGTTTCAGCGATGATGCCACCTGCATCAACGCGCTCAAGGACGACCCCACCGTGCTGGTGGTCGCGCCGCTTTCCGGCCACCACGCCACGCTGTTGCGCGATACCGTGCGCACCCTGCTGCACGATCACAAGGTCTACATCACCGACTGGGTGGACGCGCGCATGGTGCCCACCTCCGAAGGCACGTTCTCGCTCACCGATTACATCGAAACCGTGCAGGACTTCATCCGCCACATCGGCGCGCGCAACCTGCACGTGATTTCGGTATGCCAGCCCACCGTGCCGGTGATGGCCGCGATCTCGCTGATGGCCTCGGCCGGCGAAGACACCCCGCTGTCGATGACGATGATGGGGGGCCCGATCGATCCGCGCCGCAACCCCACCCAGGTCAATTCACTGGCCACCACCAAACCGCTGTACTGGTTCCAGAACAACGTCATCCACGAAGTGCCAGCGAACTATCCCGGCCACGGCCGCAAGGTGTATCCGGGTTTCCTGCAACATGCCGGATTCATCGCGATGAATCCGGGCCGGCATTTCCAGTCGCACTGGGATTTCTATCAGGACCTTCTGCGCGGCGACATGGAAGACGCCGAATCGCATCGCCGCTTCTACGACGAATACAACGCCGTACTCGACATGGATGCTGCGTTCTACCTGGACACCATCGAGATCGTGTTCCAGAAACACCTGCTACCGAAAGGTGAGTGGCGTGTGCGCGATCGGCGCGTCGCACCGGAAGACATCCACAGCTCCGCCCTGCTCACCATCGAAGGCGAACTGGACGATATTTCAGGGCTTGGTCAAACCGAAGCCGCCCAGGCTTTGTGTCGCGGCATCCCGGCATCTCGCAAGCAACACATCGTGGTGCAAGGTGCCGGGCATTACGGCATCTTCAGCGGCCGGCGCTGGCGCGAAACGGTGTATCCGCAGGTGCGCGACTTCATCCGCGCCCACAACGCGCCACAAGCCAAGCCAGCGCCGCGTCGGCGCACGACAAAGCAAGCCTGAGCCTCACTCCGCGCCGATGATGCCGTAAGGCCCGCCCTGCGCCAACGCGCGCTGGTAGGCCGGGCGGGCGTGGATGCGTTCGAGGAATCCCGTGATGTGGCTATATCGATTGCCGAGACCCACGCGTGCGGCCGCAGCTTCGAGCGGGAAGCTCATCATGATGTCGGCAGCGGAAAAACGCTCGCCCGCAAACCATGGCGCTCCGCCCAGTTGGGCATCGATGTAATCGAGCTGGGAGGCAATCTGCGGTTCGATCAGCATCTTGCCGACCTTGTCGGCTACACCGCGCAATATCGGTTTGACGAAAAACGGCGCCTTGGTGCCACGGATGCGGTCGAACACCAGTTTCATCAGCAGCGGCGGCATGGCCGAACCTTCGGCAAAGTGCATCCAGTACAGATGCCGCGCCCATGCGGCGCTGCCCGGTTCCAGCCAAAGTGACGCCTTGCCGTAACGCTCGACCAGGATTTCGCAGATCGCGGCGGATTCGGACAGCATCTGCCCGCCATCCTCCACCACCGGCGATTTTCCGAGTGGATGGATCGCACGCAGCTCTACCGGAGCCAGCATGGTTTCCGGGTCACGGGCATAGCGCACCACCTCGTACGCCAGCCCCAATTCCTCCAGCAGCCAGAGAATGCGCTGCGAGCGGGAGTTTTCCAGATGGTGGACACGGATCATGGCGAGGCTCCAAAAGGGGATGCGAGCATACGCGCCGGCGCGGCACGTGCGCGACATGTGAACAAACACACGACAGGCGTTGACCTTCCCAGCATGGCAAGGCTTACGCTGGCGACAGTTCCACTGGAGATGAATCCATGCAATTGCATATCGAGAACATGACCTGCGGCGGCTGCGTGCGCGGCGTCACCAAGGCCATCCAATCGGTCGATGCCGCCGCCAAGGTGACGGCCGACCCGCCCAGCCGACGCGTCGAAGTCCAAACATCCGCGACCCGGGAACAAATCGAAGCTGCGCTGCGGGAGGCCGGCTTCCCGACTCAGACGGCTTGAGTTCGAGCCGCCTGCGCGGTGTCAGATGCGACGTGTACCGGGTCGAGGCGTGCGTTGCTCCGAAGCACCCGGCGGCTGGCGCTCGATGCGCGGCATCGCATCTTCCGGCTTGGCAAGGTCCGCCAGAATCGGGCACTCGGGTCGATCGTTCCCGGCGCAGCAGGACACCAATGTCTGCAAGGTATCGCTCATCTGACGCAGCTCATCGATGCGGCGCTGCAGATCGGCGATGTGCTGCTGTGCCACGCGCTTCACGTCCGCGCTCTTGCGCGAGCGATCACGCCACAGGCCGAGCAGATCATGGATTTCGGCCACCGAAAAACCCAGATCGCGGGCACGACGGATGAAGCGCAGCATGTGCACGTCGGCGTCGCCGTAAGCGCGGTAGCCCGAATCGGTGCGGAAAGCCGGCGGCACCAGCCCGACCGATTCGTAATAGCGGATCATCTTGGCCGAAACACCGGACGCCTTTGCTGCTTCGCCGATGTTCATGGCTGCACCGCCAACGGCGGGTGGAAGCGCCGCAGTCGCAGCGCATTGCTCAGCACGAAGACGCTGGACAGCGCCATCGCGCCCGCGGCGAAAATCGGCGACAACAGCACGCCATGGGTCGGATACAGCGCACCGGCCGCCACCGGAATCAATGCGGTGTTGTAGAAAAAGGCCCAGAACAGGTTCTGACGAATGTTGCCCAACGTCGCTCTGGACAACGCGATGGCATTCGGCACCCCTTGCAGATTGCCGGACATCAGCACCACATCGGCAGCCTCCATGGCCACGTCGGTGCCCGTGCCGATGGCAAGGCCGACATCGGCTTCGGCCAGCGCCGGCGCATCGTTGATGCCATCGCCGACAAAGGCCAGCACGCCGTGCTCGATACGAAGCCGCTGAATCGCTTGCACCTTGCCTTCGGGCAGCACTTCGGCCACCACCTCGTCGATGCCCAGCTGCGCCGCAATGGCACGCGCGGTGCGTTCGTTGTCGCCCGTGATCATCGCCACTTTCAATCCGAGCTCATGTAACGCCGCAATGGCGGCAGGCGTGCTCGATTTGATCGGATCGGCCACGGCCAGAATCGCCGCCAGCCGGCCGTCGATGGCGGCATAAAGTGGTGATTTACCCTCATTACCCATGCGCTCGGCCGCCGATGCGAACAACGCCACATCCAATCCCAGCGAGCGCATGTAGCGATCTGCACCGACATCCACGCGCCGGCCTCCGGCCACGGCGCGAACACCCATGCCGGTGATCGATTCGAAGGCATCCGGCACCGGCAGCGGGCTGCCTTCCTGCGCGGCAGCCTCAACGATGGCGCGGGCGATGGGATGCTCGGAATGCGATTCCACCGCCGCAACCTGCGCCAGCACCTGGGTGCGATCAAACCCTTCGGCCAGCACCAGATCCGTCAACACGGGATGCCCTTCGGTCAGCGTGCCGGTCTTGTCCACCGCCACGATGCAGGCGTCCTTCAACACTTGCAGTGCCTCGCCCTTGCGGAACAGCACGCCCAGTTCGGCGCCGCGCCCGGTGCCGACCATGATCGACGTCGGTGTCGCCAGCCCCATCGCGCAAGGGCAGGCAATGATGAGCACGGCCACTGCGTTGACCAGCGCGAAACTCAGCGCAGGCGATGGCCCGAATACCAGCCAGATCAGGAACGTGACGAGCGCGGCGAGCATCACCGCCGGCACGAACCACAGCGTGATTTTGTCCACCACCGCCTGGATCGGCAGCTTGGAGCCCTGGGCCTGTTCGACCAACCGGATGATCTGTGCCAGCACGGTCTGCCCGCCCACGGCAGTGGCACGCAAGGTGAGCGCACCGGTCTGGTTGACCGTGCCGCCAACCACTTTGCCGCCTGCGGATTTTTCCACCGGAATCGGCTCGCCGGTGATCATGGATTCATCCACATAACTCTGCCCGCCGATGACTTCGCCATCCACCGGCACGCGTTCTCCGGGCCGCACCTGCACCACGTCGTCCAGGGCAACATCGCCGACAGGAATGTCGAACACCTCGCCATCGCGCATCACATGCGCGACCTTGGCCTGCAATCCGATCAGGCGCCCGATGGCCTGCGAGGTGCGACCCTTGGCACGCGCCTCCAGAAAACGCCCGAGCAGCACCAGCACCACGATCACCGCCGCCGCCTCGTAGTAGACGTTCACCGTTCCGGCCGGCAAGAGTTCCGGCAGGAACGTGGCGACCAGCGAATACGCGTACGCGGCCAGCGTGCCCACGGCGACCAGTGAATTCATGTCCGGGGCAAGGCGCAACAACGCCGGGAAACCGGCGATGTAGAAGCGCCGGCCGGGAATCAGCAGCACCAGCGTGGTCAGCACGCACTGGATGACCCAGCTCGTCTGTGTGCCCAGGGTGTGCCCGATCCAGTGATGCATCGCCGGAATCATGTGCGAGCCCATTTCCAGCACGAACACGGGCAACGCCAGTGCAGCGGCAATGAGCACATCGCGCCCCAGCGCAGCGCGCTCGGCTTCCTTGCGCGCGAGCACGTCGCTGTCATCTCGTGCCGCAGTCACGATGGCGCGGGCGTCATAACCGGTTTTTTCCACTGCGGCGATCAGTGCAGATTCGTCAGCCACGCCGTGCACCGTGGCGCGCTCGGTGGCCAGATTGACGTTGGCATCGGTCACGCCCGGCACCGCCAGCAGCGCACGTTCGACACGCGCCACGCAGGAGGCGCAGGTCATGCCATCGACCGCCAGAGTGATCGTCGCCGCGTCCATGTTCGATTCCTTGATGGCGGAGATACGGGATGGCGACAGCCTAAACCTTCCCATCATGGAAAGGTCAAGCCATATCGATCACTGGATGCCCAGGCGCCGCATCACCGAGCGCAAGGCCAGTGGCCGCAGCGGCTTGTGCAATAGCAACAAACCACGCGATTGGACCGCTTCGCGCACCGCTTCGCTGCGGTCGGCGGTGATGACGATGGCTGGCACCTCGCTGGCCAAGGCATCGTAGGCACCAAGCCCGGTGCTGCCGGCATCGAGGTGGTAGTCCAGCAGCATCAAATCAACTTCGGACTCGGCCATCACGGCGCGCGCCGCATCGATGTCCGCAGCGACATGGACGCGCCAGCCCCAGCCTTCGAGCAACTCGCGCATGGCCTCGCGCACCACGGCGTCGTTGTCGAGCACCAATGCCGAACCTTGCGGAAAAGCTATCGACTCGGCGATGTTGCTGGCAGGCACCGGCTCCGGCCGGCCAGTGACGGCGCGTGGCACGCTGACGGAAAACACGCTGCCACGACTTGGCCAACTGCGCAGCTGCAACGGATGGCCGAGCAGGCGCGCGGTGCGTTCGGCAATGGCCAGGCCCAACCCCAGACCTTGCCCGCGCGCATCCGAACCCCGCCGGAACTCATCGAAGATGGCGCGGCGATCGCGCTCGGCGATGCCCGGCCCGCTGTCCCACACTTGGATATGCAGCCGCGTATCACGCCGCCGCACGCCGATCACGATGCGTCCGCGCTCGGTGTAGCGCACCGCATTGGATACGAAGTTCATCAACACCCGGCGCAGCAATTGCGGATCGCTGCGCACCCAGGCGGCCGTCGCCACGAGAGTCAGGGTGATGCCACGTTCGGCGGCCATCATGCGGAACTGCGCGGCCATGGGTTCGAGCAG
>JAEXRB010000049.1 GCA_023438325.1 Pseudomonadota bacterium
ACGGCAGGCAGTCCCACTTGCTGTTGCTGTGTAGAACGGCCTCTCTTCCGGTCACCATGTGTCCAGTCCAACCGACCCATCTCGCCCGGATCCCTACGCCGTTCACGATCCCGCCACTTCCGCAAGGTGGCTTCTACATCGGCGGCTCGGTAACGCTCAATCGCAACACGCCGGTCAACGATGACTTGTTCCTGCTGAAGCTGGATGCAAACGGAGCACGTGTTTCCAGTTTCGGTAACAACGGGGTGGTCACGTGGGGCACTGATGATGATGAGCGCATGGCCGGTATGCAGGTGCGTTATACCGGCATGTTTTTCACTGGCGCGCATGACATCCTTGCCCTGAGCGCGATGGACCGCGTCTGTGGCGAAGGCATCATCATCACGCGACGCAGTTCCTCGGATGGCAGCCAGATTTCCCGCACCTTCACTCATGGAGGTAGCGGCAGCGGCACATCCTGCGACTCGATCCAGGCCAAGGACATGGTACTGGCCGGCAGCAATCGCGTGGCAGTTGTGGGCACCTATGTGCCGTCTGTTGTTCTGGAGAAAAATTCCGCGATGTTGTTGACCTTCAATACGGATGCTCTCAACGACTCTCAGGATGTGCAAAAAATGCTGGGTGGCGGGTCGGCAGTTACGGCACCCAGTTATGGCTTCAATGCCGTAGCAAGGGATTTTGAAGGAAAACGCCTGATGGCAGTCGGCTCCGGCTCGCATTTCATGGTGGGCGGTTCGCAACGCGTCGCACTGATCGCTGCCTTGAAGGAAAAGCCCTTGTTCTCGGACGGTTTCGAAGACTGATAGCGGTTGTATCGAAACACCGGTCAGCCGCGTGAGTGGCTGGCCGGTGCGATGCTGCTCCATCTTGCCCGATCCCATGTTTTGTCGCCGCCCTAATAACAACGCATACTCGTTCCCGATAAAAACCAAGCACACACGGGCACGGCGATGGCGGCGGGAGGGTTGTGGCTTGACGACACCTGATGGTCTGGATCCCCTTTTGCATACGTCGCAGTTGACCCAGCGCTGCGCTGCCGGCGACTCTGCTGCCTACGATCAGCTGTTCAGTGCGATCTACAACGATCTGCACCAACGTGCGCGTCGCATGCTGCGCAGCGCTGCCGGCAACACGATTTCCACCACGGCGCTGGTGCATGAAACCTATCTGAAGTTGGCTGGCAGCCGTCTGGCGTTGCAGGATCGCACGCACTTCTTTTCCATCGCCGCCTGTGCGATGCGACAGGTGTTGATCAATGCTGCACGCGATCGCGATGCGATCAAGCGCGGCGGTGGTCTGGCGCGCGTCACGCTGGACGCACTATCCGAGGGCGCGGACGAAGATCTGCTCGAACTTTTGTCATTGGATGAGGCCCTCTCGGCACTCGGCGCTCAGGATGCACGGCTGGCACAGGTGGTCGAATTGCACTTTTTCGCAGGTCTGGGCTTTGCGGAAATCGCCGAGATGCTGCAATTGTCGGAGCGCACCGTCGCGCGTGACTGGCGTGCCGCGCGAGCGTTGTTGCGGCTGCACATGGTCGACAACGCATGAAGCCATCGCGCATTGCCCTGTTGCGCCAGGCACTCGAACTGGAGGTATCCGCGCGAGCCGGCTTCGTCGATCAGGCGTGTGCGGGTTACCCGGCACTGCGTGAAGAAGTGCATCAACTGCTGGCGATGGATGCAGGCGAAGATACCGTGCTGGATGGCGGTATCGACCAGCTCGCGGCGGCGCTGATCGTCACCGCGGCCGGGAGTGGCGACGATGAATCGTGTGATCCCTTGAGTGCCGGTGCGCTGGTGGGCCCGTGGCGCATATTGCGAAAGCTGGGATCAGGTGGCATGGGGAGCGTGTGGCTGGCCGAGCGTGCGGATGGCGCTTTCGCGCAACGAGTCGCACTGAAAATGATCAAGCCGGGCATGGACAGCGCGGCCGTGCTGACGGCGTTCAACCGGGAGCGCGACCTGCTGGCGCGGCTGGAACATCCCGGCATCGCGCATTTGATCGACGGCGGCATCGATGTTTCCGGCCGGCCCTGGTACGCGATGCGTCACGTGGAAGGCCTGACGCTGGATCAATGGCTGCTTCAAAATCCCGCGTTGAAGGCCCGCCTGAGCCTGTTCGTCACGCTTTGTCGCACGGTGGCCCACGCCCATCGCCAATTGGTCGTCCACCGTGACATCAAGCCTGGCAACGTCATCGTTCAGGACGATGGCGCGCCCTGTTTGCTGGATTTCGGCATTGCGAAGATTCTGCAACGCGAGTCGATCGACACCATCGCCACGATCGACCACTTCGCCAGCCCCGGTTATGCCGCACCCGAACAGATCAACGGCGGCCAGATCAGCACCGCCACCGATGTCTACGGCCTGGGTGCGATGTTGTTCGAAATGCTGACCCATTGCCGCTACAGCAACCTGCATCGCGGCGGCGACATCCCGACCCGCCCCTCGCAAGCCCGTCCTGCGTCTGCCGATGCAAGGGTCGCGATACCGGTGAAGCAGATGAAGGGCGATCTGGATGCCATCACGATGCGCGCGCTGGCGCCCGATCCGGCGCGCCGTTACAGCAGCGCCGAGGCATTGGCCGATGATGTGCAGCGGTATCTGGATGGCCAGCCGGTGACGGCGCGGCCGGACGGATTCGGCTATCGCTTTTCGCGCTGGATCCGGCGCAATCGTCTGGCCGCCACCGGCCTGCTCCTGGCGCTGGTTGCAATGTTCGCCGGCACCGGCATCAGCCTGTGGCAGGCACAGCGCGCCACCGAAGAGGCGCAGCGTGCCAATACCGTCAAGGCTTACCTGATCAGTCTCTTCGACGCAGGGCGTACCAACAGCGGTGGCACCGACATGCTGAACCAGCGCGTCATCGACATGCTGGATGCCAGCGTCGCGCGCTTGAAACAGGATCTTCACGATCAGCCGGAACTGCGCGACGAGATCTACAC
>JAEXRB010000073.1 GCA_023438325.1 Pseudomonadota bacterium
CGCTGCGCCTGCTCCACGCGCTCCGCCGGTACCTGCACGAACAGGTCTTCGATGCGGATCGTGCCGCTGGCCTGATCTTCCAGCCGATCCAGCAGGCTGCGCAGGATACGGAAGCTCGACGGCACCACGCCCGATGCATCGCCCGAATGCACGCCTTCCTCCAGCACGCTCACGCGCAAGTTGCCGCCGGCCATGCCGCGCAACGAGGTGGTGCACCAGAGCTGGTCGTAATTGCCGCAGCCCGAGTCCAGACACACCACCAGCGACGGCTTGCCGATGCGTTCGGCGAGATGATCGACGTAGTACGGCAGATCGTAGCTGCCCGATTCCTCGCAGGCTTCGATCAGCACCACGCAACGGCAATGCGGCAGGTTCTGCTCCTTGAGCGCGAGGATCGCGGTGAGTGAACCGTAGATCGCATAACCATCGTCCGCACCGCCGCGCCCGTAGAGCTTGTCACCCTTGATCACCGGCAACCACGGGCCGAGATCATCGGCCCAGCCGGTCATTTCCGGCTGTTTGTCCAGATGGCCGTAAAGCAGCACGCAATCGTCATCGCCCGCATCGGTGCCGGGAATGTCGATGTAGATCAGCGGCGTGCGGCCCTGAAGACGCACCACCTCCACCTGCATGCCCGGCACGTCCTGCGCCCTCGCCCAGCGCTCCATCAGCGTCACGGCCTGATCCATGTAGCCGTGCGCGACCCAATCGGGATCGAACATCGGCGACTTGTTCGGAATGCGGATGTACTCGACGAGCTGGGGCACGATCTCCGCATCCCATTTCTGCGAGACGAAGTGATCAATCCGGGCGGTATCCATGATGCGGTTCCAAATGAGACAGAAAGCACGATTCTACCCCCGACCTGCCTGCTGCTTCCCAAACCTCGATGTTCTACCCTGCGCCCATGCCGGAAACCTTCATCCACCTGCCCGCCTGCCACTACCGCCGCGAACGCTGGCGCAACCAACAAGGCTGGACGCGTGAAATCCTCCGCGTGCCGGATGCGGACAATTTCCACTGGCGTGCATCCATCGCCGAAATCGGCCAGGACACGGTGTTCTCGCCTTACCCCGGCTATCGCCGTGCCCAGGTGTTGCTGCAAGGCGAGGCGTTGCGGCTGGGATTCGTCGATGGTCGCCGCGTCGTACTGGAGCCTCCGTACCAGCGCACCGCGTTCGACGGCGCGGAGGTAACCGCCTGCCATTTGCCCTCAGGCCCGGTACAGGTGTTCAACCTCATCTGGAATCCGCCGCAGGTGGATGCGCAACTGCTGCATCGCCCGCTGGTCGGCCCGATGGTGTTCCTGCACCAAATCGGCGTGGAATGGCTCGTATACCTGCTCGCCGGCCATGCCACCTTGCGTGGCGAAGTGCCTTGTGAACTGGTGCAGGGTGACAGCCTGCGGCTGCGACCGGCCGCTTCCGGACGCATGGTGCTGGAAGGTGCTGGCGAAGTCCTGCTGCTGCGTCTGGCGCTTTCGGCAACCACGGCGTGATGCGCCGTTCTATTCTGCGGTATCGCCCATGACATAGAGCTTCTTGCGCGGTGCGCCGCTGATTTCGGCTGCCAGGCGGGCTGCCTGCGAAGGCGGCAAGTGTTCGCGCAGCAGGGAAAAAGCACGACGCCCCAATACCAGCGCGGCATCGTCATCGCCTGCGGGCGCGCCTTCGATGATGAGCACGAACTCGCCGCGATGTTGATCTGGATCGTTGGCAAGGCGCGCAATCAAGGCTGGCAGCGGGCCATCGAGAACCGTCTCGAAACGCTTGGTCAACTCGCGCGCGAGCACGGCGTGGCGTTGCGGGCCGAAGGCGCTGGCGGCATCGGCCAACGTGTCGCCGATGCGGTGGCTGGATTCGTAGAAGATCAGCGTGCGCGGCTCGGCGGCCAAGCTCTGGAGCCGCTCGCGGCGGGCGGCGGCCTTGTTGGGCAGGAAGCCTTCGAAGGCAAAACGATCGCTGGCGATGCCGGCCACCGAAAGTGCCGCAATCGCGGCACAGGCACCAGGAACGGGCGTCACCACGATGCCGGCCTCGCGCGCGGCGCGCACCAGGCGGAAGCCGGGGTCGGAAACCAGCGGCGTACCGGCATCGGAAACCAGCGCGATGTTCTCGCCGGCCAACATGCGCGCCACCAGTTGTGTCGATTGCGCGGCTTCGTTGTGATCGTGCAATGCCAGCAAGGTGGCGCGCGCACCGAAGGCGGCAAGCAACTGCTGGGTGTGGCGCGTGTCTTCAGCGGCGATCACGTCCACGCTGCGCAGGGTTTCCAGTGCGCGCGGGGAAAGATCGCCGAGATTGCCAATCGGCGTGGCGACGACATGCAGGCGGCCGGGGGCCGGAGTCGCCACGCCGGTGCCCGTCAGTGGTCGTGGCCGCCGGGGCCGTGAGCGTGACCGTGGGCGATTTCTTCCTCGCTGGCGTCACGCACGTCCTGGATGTCCACCTCAAAGCGCAGCGTTCGGCCGGCCATCGGATGGTTGAGGTCCACATCCACCACGCTCATGCCCACTTTCACCACCGTCATCGGACGCGGGCCCTGCTGGGTCTGCACCATGAGGGTCTGGCCTGCGACCAGCTTCGCATCACCGAAACGCTTCTTCGGCACGCGCTGGATGAGGGCGTCGCTACGCTCGCCGTAAGCTTCTTCCGGCGGCACGGTGACTTCCACCCGATCACCGGCAGCCTTGCCTTCCAACGCCTTTTCCAGGCCGGGAATGATGTTGCCAGCGCCATGCAGGATCACGAGCGGATCGCGGCCCTGCGAGCTTTCGACCTGGCTGCCGTCGGTTTCGAATACGGTGTAGTGGAAGGTAACGACTTTGTTCTTTTCGATATTCATGGAATGACCGACGGTTGCTGGGGCAAAAAGGAGCCGCGCAGCATAGCCGTTTACAAGGCTCAAGGCACGTTCCCGCCCCCGGCCGGCCGGTTTGAGGCCAACGCCCGGAAAAGCTGTGGCGCGCTGGCAATTGACACGCCATGCCACTTTACGCACCGTTGCGCCATGCGATTCCGCCGCTCCAGTACTCTGCTCCTGCTTCCGGCCGCAACCATCCTGATGTTGTCCCTGCTGCTGAGTGCCTGCGGCTCAGCACCGTCCAGGCCATCATCATCGGGCAGCGTCACGCAGGCCAACGACGTGCTGTTTCGCGCCATCGGCTTGGTGGGTACGCCATACCGCTACGGCGGCAACACGCCGGCCGGCGGTTTTGATTGCAGCGGACTGGTCGGCTACGTGTTCCGCGAGGCCGTCGGACTGTCGCTGCCGCGCAATTCACAGGCCATTGCCGATGTTTCCGCCCCGAAGGTGGATCGCAAGCGCCTGACTCCGGGCGATCTGGTCTTTTTCGGCAAGCGCAAGGTCAACCACATCGGCATCTATGTCGGCGAAGGCCGCTTCGTGCACGCCCCCAGCAGCGGCGGCACGGTACGGATGGACGCGCTGGAGGGGCATTACTGGAAGGATCACTACCTCTACGCCAAGCGCGTGCTTCACTGATCCGAAACACGCGCTGCCGAATGTCCGCGCGCGACATCCACCCGCATCAGCAGGATCAGACCTGCGACGAAGAACACCGCGGTCACGACCATAGAGAGACGGTGATTGCCCTCGGTGGCGATATTGACCAAGCCATAGCTCAACGGCCCGAGGATCGAAGCCAGTTTCACCGCCATGCCCCACAGACCGAAGATTTCCGCCTCCCGCTCGGGTGGACACAGATAACCCACCAACGCCCGCCCCGCCGATTGCGACGCGCCCAGACACAGGCCCACCAGGTTGGCGGCGATCCACACCACCACCGTGCCCGAGGCCAGCCCCATCAGCGCGATGGCGGCAATCCAGCCGACCAAGGTGAGCGCCAGCGTGCGGCGATGCCCGAGCCGATCCTGCACCGCGCCGAAACCGAACGCACCAAGTGCGGCGGTGATGTTCACCACGAGGATCAGCGTGATGCTCTGTGCCGTGGTGAACCCCAACGCCTGCGAGGTATAGATCGCCGCCAGCGCGATCACCGTCTGCACCCCGGCCTGATAGCAGACGATGCAGGCCAGAAGGCGACGCAGATCCATCAGGCCATGGCCACCGCGCAAGGCATCGACGACGCGCGCCATGGCGAGCGCCCGCACCTGCGCACGAGTGGCCGCGGTCGGTCGCGCGCGCTCGCGCAGCAGAAACAGCGTCGGCAATGCCGCCAACGCGAACATCACGGCGGTGATGAGCATGGTCTGCGGCACCGCTTCCTCGGCAGGCCGGCCCGTACCTTGTATCCAGCCCAGACATAGTCCGAGCGTCAGCAACCCGCCGAGATAGCCCAGCCCCCAGCCCCAACCGGATACCTTGCCCATCGCTTCGGGCCGGACCAACTCGGGCAAGAACGCAGCAATCAGGTTCTCCCCCATCCCGAATGCAAAATTGCCGATCACCACGATGCACAACGCCATGGCCACATCCCCCGGCCCGCACAGCGCCAGCGCGGCGGTGCCGCCAATGCAGACACAGGCGCTTGCGATCAGCAATTCGCGTTTTTTCGCACGCAGATCGGCATAAGCGCCAATGAAAGGCGCGCTGACCAGATTCAGTGCATAGGACACCGACAGCGCCAAGGTCCATGCCAACGTCGCCCAGTCCGCGCCACCTGCGATCACCGCAACGAACCAGGCGTTGAACACCGCCGTGATGACCACCGTGGTGTAGCCGGAATTGGCGAAGTCGAACATCGCCCACGCCAGCACCTCCCGCCGCTGCACGGGCGGCACACCGGGCGACTGTGGCGCGGCGAAAGCGGGCGATGTCACGCGTTGCGGCGCCATGCGGCGGCGGCGCGCGCGACCTGCTCTCCCACGCCCTGCACCTGCGCGCGGCGACGTTCGTCGATCAGCGTGCCGTCGTCGGCGAACGCCGTTCCGGCGCCTCCCACAGCCACTTGCGCCGGACACACCCAGAGTCCGAGCTTGGACAAGGCATCCCGCAATACCAGCAGCGAGCGCAAACCGCCAAGGGCGCCGGGTGACGCAGAACAAATGCCGGCGACCTTGCCGCTGAACAAGCGCGTGCCATCG
This sequence comes from Pseudomonadota bacterium, assembly GCA_023438325.1. GTDB lineage: Bacteria > Pseudomonadota > Gammaproteobacteria > Xanthomonadales > Xanthomonadaceae > Denitratimonas. The sequence continues at coordinate 5,067 of JAEXRB010000073.1, forward strand.
CTGCCATCGGCCTGCGGGCGCGAGATCCAGTCCAACGTGTTCTTCACCAGCGCCGGCATCGAGCCGTTGTATTCGGGCGTCGCGATCAACAAGCCATCGGCCGCCGCCAATCTGGCCTGGAGTGCGCGTACATTTTCCGGCATGCCGGCCGCTTCGATGTCACCGTCATAGACAGGCAACGGAAAATCGCGCAATTGGATCAAATCCACCTCCGCCCCGGCATCTGCCGCTCCCTGCGCCAGCGTATGGATCAACCGACGATTGAAGGAGCCTGAGCGAAGGCTGCCGGCAAAGGCCAGCAGGCGAATGGGAGCGGTCATGGGTTCACTCGCGACAACGGACGGGGGAACGCAGAATAGCCGCGTCGGATGCCATCACGGAAAGATCCGTGAATCGAAGTGATTATTTTCCTCGCCCTGAAGGTGCACCCATTCGGGCGGGGGCGCTTTCCGGTGCAACCTGAAAACCATTCACTCGCTATGGAGGCAACAACGATGGGCATGGGCCATATTTCCGGCGGGCACTTCAACCCAGCGGTGACCCTGGGCTTGGTCGCGGGCGGACGTTTCACCGGCAAGGATGCGATCCCGTACATCGTGGCGCAGGTGATCGGTGGCGCGCTCGCCGGCGTGGCGCTGTACTGCATCGCCACCGGCAAGGCCGGCGCATCGATCGGCGGCTTCGCCTCCAACGGCTACGCCGAGCTGTCGCCGGGCGGCTATTCGATGGGCGCAGTGCTGCTGGCCGAAGTGCTGCTTACCGCGTTCTTCCTGATCGTCATCATGGGCGCGACCGACGCGCGTGCACCGGGCGGCTTCGCGCCAATCGCCATCGGCCTGTGCCTGACCCTCATCCACCTGATCTCGATTCCGATTTCCAATACTTCGGTCAACCCGGCACGCAGCACTGGCGTGGCCCTGTTCGCCGAAACTGCCGCGCTGTCGCAATTGTGGCTGTTCTGGGTGGCACCGATCGTGGGAGCGATCCTCGGCGGGCTGCTGTACAAGTTCCTGCTGGAAAGCCGCAAGGCGTAAGCCCTCCGGCTGAACCGCG
>JAEXRB010000074.1 GCA_023438325.1 Pseudomonadota bacterium
TTGCTCCTCCCACTGGCGCTGCGTGGCGGCAGCGCGCGCTCCCGCAATGCAGGATCAGCGAAACGATGGCCGATGCGGTCAGTCAACGTCCTTGCCGCCCAACTCGACGGTCTTGTCGAAGACAGCCACGAAATCCAGGTTGTACATCAGGTTGCGCCGCACTTCGTAGGCGATCGTCAGCTGATAGCCATCCTTGCGCTCAAGCTTGATGTTCTGCGGTTTCACCGAGTCGATGTAGCTGATGTCGAAACGCTTGCGCAGGCGCTCCCGCACCTGGGCATCGGAGAGCTGCTTGACACCCGGCTCCTCCGCCAACCCCTTCATGTTGCTCACCACCGAATAGTATTCCGTGTACACGGGGAACAGCTTCATGCCGATGTAGATGAAGAAGCCCGCCACCGCGAGCACGATGAGGAAGCTCATCAGGGTCAGGCCGGACTGGGTCGAAACGCGCTTCATGAAATCCCCCACAGGATGTTGGAAAGGCGAAATTGGCGGCCAGCGACCGCCGCCGGCTTAGTGTATGACGGTTCCCGGGCGGGAAAAATCGATACCGCCATTCTTGCCGTCCCAGTTCATCCAGATGAAGAACGCGCGGCCGACCAGATTGCGCTCGGGCACGAACTCCCAGAAGCGGCTGTCCTCACTGTGATCACGGTTGTCACCCATGACGAAATAATGCCCTTCCGGCACGCGCCAGACACCTTCGCCATCGGGACGGCGCGGGACACGCGGATTGACCAGAATCTTGTGTTCAACCTCGCCCAGTGTTTCCTGCAACATCTCCGCACCGGTCATCTCGCGCCCAGAACCCACGCCCACGTAGGACCCCTCCGGCACGGCCGCGATGCGCTCGCCATTCACCGTAAGTATCTTGTTGCGATATTCCACGACATCGCCCGGCAGACCGACGACGCGCTTGATGTAGTCAAGGCGCGGCACCGGTGTCGCAGGCTCCCCGCAGCGCGAGCCACTGCGCTCCGCCTGCCCGGCACAGGGATAGCCCGGATAGCGGAACACCACCACATCGCCACGCACAGGCTCGCCCAGAGGGATGATCTTGGTGTCCGTCACCGGCAAACGAATGCCGTAGCTGAACTTGTTGACCAGGATGAAGTCACCGGTCAACAACGTAGGCATCATCGAATTGGAAGGGATGCGGAAAGGCTCGGCAATGAACGAACGCACCACCAGCACGATCAACAGCACCGGGAAAAACGAACGCGCATACTCGACCAGCACCGGCTCCTTGCGCTCTCCGCGCGACTTGGCGAAGGCGAGGCGATCAATGAGCCAGATGATGCCGGTGACGGCTGTGGCGAGCACCAGGAACGCGGCGAAATCGAAATGCACGGGCACAAATCCTGTGGCGTAAACGGGGGTTGGATTACTTGGAGTCTTGCTGGAGCACGGCAAGGAAGGCTTCCTGCGGGATGTCGACCCGACCGACCGACTTCATCCGCTTCTTGCCTTCCTTCTGCTTTTCCAACAACTTTTTCTTGCGCGTGGCGTCGCCACCGTAGCACTTGGCCAGCACGTTCTTGCGCATCGCCTTGACAGTGGAACGGGAGATGATCTGCGCGCCGACGGTGGCCTGGATCGCCACATCGAACATCTGGCGCGGAATCAGGTCCTTCATCTTCTCGCAGATCTCGCGTCCGCGGCGTTCCGCGTGGGCGCGATGGCAGATGATCGACAGCGCATCGACGCGATCCCCGTTGATGAGGATATCCAGACGCACGAACGGGCCGGCGCTGAAACGCACGAAGTGGTAATCGAGCGAGGCATAGCCTCGGCTCACGGACTTGAGCTTGTCGAAGAAATCCAGCACCACCTCGGCCATCGGCAACTCGTAGCTGACCTGCACCTGGCTGCCCATGTACTGGATGCCGGTCTGCACGCCGCGCTTTTCCTCGCACAACTTGATGACGTTGCCCACGTAATCGGGCGGAGTCAGGATGTTGGCGAGAATGATCGGCTCGCGGATCTCGTCGATGCGGGACGGTGGCGGCAAGCGTGCGGGATTGTCGAGTGACAGCAATTCGCCCTCGACATCCAGCACCTCGTAGATCACCGTCGGTGCAGTGGTGATGAGGTTAAGGTCGTACTCGCGCTCCAGCCGCTCCTGCACGATCTCCATGTGCAGCATGCCGAGGAAGCCGCAGCGGAAACCGAAGCCCATCGCCTCCGAGCTTTCCGGCTCGAAACGCAACGCCGCATCGTTCAGGCGCAACTTTTCCAGAGCTTCGCGCAGATCCGGATAGTCATCCGCATCCACCGGGAACAGGCCGGCGAACACGCGCGGCTGCATTTCCTGGAAGCCCGGCAAGGGCGTCGGCGCGGGCAATGCGGCGAGGGTGAGGGTGTCGCCGACCGGTGCGCCGTGCACGTCTTTGATGCTGGCCGTCATCCAGCCCACTTCGCCGGCACCCAGCTTCGGATTGACCTTGCGCTTGGGCGTGAAAACACCGACCTGATCAACCTGATGGGTTCGTCCGGTGCTCATCACCAGAATCTTGTCGCCGGCCTTGAGCTCGCCCTGCATCACTCGAACCAGCGACACCACGCCCAAGTAGTTGTCGAACCACGAATCGATGATCAAGGCCTGCAGGCGATCGGTCTCACGCGGTGCCGGCGGCGGAATGCGGCTCACGATCGCTTCCAGCACGGCGCGCACGTTGAGGCCGGTCTTGGCACTGACTTCGACCGCATCGGTGGCGTCGATACCGATGACGGCCTCGATTTCCTCGCGTACCCGCGCCGGGTCGGCCGTGGGCAGGTCGATCTTGTTGAGCACCGGAATCACTTCCAGCCCCATTTCCACGGCGGTGTAGCAGTTGGCGACCGATTGCGCCTCCACGCCTTGCGCTGCGTCCACCACCAGCAGCGCGCCTTCGCAGGCCGCCAGCGAGCGGCTGACTTCGTAGGAAAAATCCACGTGGCCCGGGGTGTCGATGAAATTCAACTGGTAGACCACGCCATCGAGCGCGGTGTACGGCAGCGATACGGACTTGGCCTTGATCGTGATGCCGCGCTCGCGTTCGATCGGATTGGAGTCGAGCACCTGCGCCTCCATCTCGCGCTCGGTCAGGCCTTCGCAGAGCTGGATGATGCGATCGGCCAGTGTCGACTTGCCGTGGTCGACGTGCGCGATGATGGAAAAGTTGCGGATGTGCTGCATGAAAAATCCGTGAGAGCCAGCCAATGCCGGGCATGAAACCGGGAATTATGCCACGGCACGAGGCATCGGACAGGCTCCGTCGGAACGCCCTCTCCCGCAGAATGGGGAGAGGGCGCCAAGCTCGAACCGGAGAAGGACTCAGTCCTTGCGTGCCGCAGGCGGTGTCACGGTGACGAACTGGGTAACGTCGCCGCGGCGCACCAGCAGCATGACCGGCGTGCCCGCCTTGATTGCCTTGGTCGCCTGATTGAATTCGGCAATGCTGCCGACGCGGGTTTTGCCCACCATCAAGATCACGTCGCCCGAGCGCAGGCGTTGTGCAGCGCTGCCATTGACGCGCGTCACGACCACGCCCTCGCCTTCACCCAGCCCGAGGGCTTCGCGCTGCGCGGCAGTGAGGTCATCGACACCAAAGCCAAGCGGCGTGGTTGCAGGGGTCAAATCCCCGTTGCCGGAAACCGACTCGGTCGAGCGCGGCGCCTGACCCACCACCACCGGCACGGTGATTTGCTTGCCATCGCGGAAAATCTTCACCTGCACCCGAGTCCCCGGATCGGTCGCACCTACCAGAGCGGGCAATTGCGCCGAGCCTGCGATGTCCTGGCCGTTGAACGCAAGAATCACGTCCTGCACCTTGATGCCTGCCTTGTCGGCCGCGCCACCCGGCTGCACACCGAACACCAACGCACCGGACGAACTCGGCAGGCCCAGGCTGCGAGCCACATCGCGGGTCACTTCCTGGATATTGACGCCAAGCAGGCCGCGCGAAACGAATCCCTGCTTCTTGAGCTGGTCGCCCGAGCGCATCGCCGTTTCGATGGGAATGGCGAACGAAACGCCCATGAAACCGCCGGTATTGCAGAAAATCTGCGAATTGATCCCCACGACCCGGCCCTCGATGT
>JAEXRB010000196.1 GCA_023438325.1 Pseudomonadota bacterium
GAGTGATCCCCTCAAGCGTTGGCGTGCAGGTTAGACAGGCACGGCGTTGGCGTCCAGACGGGCCCGTGTCGGGTTTCACATGTTTCAGGATGACGTTGTTCCTGCGATGCAGGGCAAAGCCGTTTTCAGCCAAGCGCGAAAAACGCCTGGGCGGTGGCGGTGGTTGCGGCGACAACCTGCTCCAGCGTTTCACCCCGATCACGTGCCAGTTCTTCGGCGATGTGCGGCAGGAAGCACGGCTCGTTGCGACGGTCCTTGGGCATCGGTTTGAGCGTGCGCGGCAACAGATATGGTGCATCGGTTTCGATCATCAGGCGATCGGCCGGGATGTTCTTCACCAATTCGCGCAGGTGCGCACCGCGGCGTTCGTCGCAGAGCCAGCCGGTGATGCCGATGTAGTAGTCGCGATCCAGACACTCGAACAGTTCGCGCTTGCCGCCGGTGAAGCAGTGCACCACGGCACGGCCGATGCGGCCTTCGACGTTTTTCATGATGGCGATGAAGTCATCGTGTGCATCGCGCTGGTGCAGGAACAGCGGTTTGCCGGTGTCGATGGCGATCTGCAACTGCATTTCGAAGGCGCGGCGCTGCGCCGGGCGCGGTGAGAAATCGCGGAAGTAATCCAGCCCGCATTCGCCCACGGCGACCACTTCGGGATGGGCATGCAAGGCACGCATTTCGGCGTCGCATTCGGCGGTGTACTCCGCGGCATGATGCGGATGCACGCCGGCGGTGGCGTACAGCATGCCGGGATTTTGGCGTGCCAGTTCGAGTGCCTTGGGCGAATGCTCGCGGCTGGCGCCGGTGACGATCATCTGCATGACGCCGGCATCGCGGGCGCGTTGCAGCACGGTGTTGCGGTCGTGGTCGAAGCTGTCGTGGGTGAGGTTGGCGCCGATATCGATCAAGTGCATGGTCATCAAGAAATGGAGAAGGTCAGTCAGCGGGCACGCAGCGTTCGCGTGCCCAATCGCGAAGCTGCTGCACCTGTTCGGCCATCAGCACCGAGAGCGGGCGGGTCTGGGCGAGGGCGGAGAGGATCTGCGGGGTTGCAAGGCGCACGCCGTCGGCATGGGCATCGTAAAGCGCGCTGACGATGGCCTGTTCGATTTCCGCGCCGGAAAAACCTGCGCTGGCGGCAGCGAGGCGGTCGAGTTCAAAGCCCTCCGGTGCGTGCTCGCGGCGCCGCAGATGAATCGCGAAGGCCTCGCGGCGCGCCGCTTCTTCGGGTAGATCGACGAAGAAGATTTCGTCGAAGCGGCCTTTGCGCAGGAACTCCGGCGGCAGACGCGAGACATCGTTGGCAGTGGCAACCAGGAAAACCGGCACGCGGCGCTCGTTCATCCAGGTGAGCAGGGTGCCGAGCACGCGCCGCGATACGCCATCGTCGCTGTCGGAAGTGGCCAGGCCTTTCTCGATCTCATCGCACCACAAGACGCACGGCGACATGGCGTCCGCAGTGGCGAGCGCATCGCGCAGGTTGCGCTCGGTTTCGCCGTGGTACTTGTTGTAGAGCGCGCCGAAATCCAACCGCAACAAAGGCACGCCGAAACCGCCGGCGCAGGCCTTGGCGGCAAGCGATTTGCCCGCGCCCTGCACGCCGAGCAGCAACATGCCGCGTGGGCGATCGAGCCCTTTGGGCGGCGTGTCGGCCACGAATACGGCACGGCGTTGTTCGATCCAGCGCTTCAGCCGATGAAGGCCGGCGATCTGATCCATTTGCGCCACGTCAGGTTCCAGCGCGATGACGCCGCCGCGCCCGAGCAGCTCGAATTTGGCGCGCTGCACGCGGGCAATGTCGTCAGGATCGATGCGACCATTGTCGTGGATCAATTCGCGCGCGATGCGTCGTGCATCGTGCAATGCCAACCCGCGCAGATGGCGCAGCACGGCACGTTGTGCGGCGGCATCGATTTCCACGCGCCGGCCGGCGTGTTCGCGCGAATAGGCGAAGGCTTCCTCGCGCAGCAGTTTGGCCAGTGCCGCATCGTTGGGCAGGCGCATCTCAAAGCGCGTTGCGAGCGGTTCCAGTTCGGGCGGCAATTCGATCCTGGCGCCGATCAGCACCACGGTCTGCTTCGCCGCCGCCTGCCCGAGCACGATCTCGCGCAGCATCCGCACGCTCATGGCGTAACGCAGGTAAGGCGAGAAATCCAGCAACAACCAGATGCCGCGCTGTGCATCGCGCCGCATCACTTCCAGCACGGCACTCGAATCGGTGGCGGCGGGAACAAGTGGATCATCCATGTCCAGTCGTGCCAGCCCGGTGGTGATCGACCAGCGCCACAGCGGCCGGAACAGTTCGGCCACCACGTGCCCGAATGCGTCCACGAGCAGGGCTTCCTCGTGGGTTTCGATCACCAGCAACGGCGTACCGGCGCGGATGCAGACAGCGAGGTCGTGCGGATCGAACATGAAAGCCGTGGATGAGGGAGCCGGGAAGGAGAATCGTAGAAGCAAATGGGATCACGCGGGGTGATGCGGCGGGCGATTCCCGTGACGCACCGGTGTATTCTGCCGAGCCATGTACCGTTTCCGTTGGAATCTGCTGATGTCCGCGCCTTCTTCCCTGCTTCTTGCCGCCCTGCTCGCGGCGCTTCCTGCCACGGCGGTCCATGCCAGCCAGGCCAAGCCTTCACGTGCGGAAAGGCCGATGCACGCCACGCTGGAGAAGCATGGCGCGCGGCTGTCGCTGGCGGTGCCGGATGTGGCCAAGCTTCAGATAGATGATGCATCGCGCGATGCCAAGCCCGGCACGCCCTTGCGGTATGGCGTGGTACAGCAGGCACGAGTGGACGTGCAGGCCAAGTCCGGTGCCGGAGAGTGGCGTGTGTTGCCGGACGGGCGTCTGGCCTGGCGCTTGGAAGTTTCCGGCAAGGGCGCAAGCAGCCTGGAATTCGGCTTCGCCCGTTTTCGCCTGCCGCATGGCGCCGAACTGACGATCCATTCGGCCGATGGCCACCAGATGCTGGCGCCGCTGACCGATGCGGACAATCCCGTGGGTGGCGGCCCGTTGCACACCGCGATGCTTCAGGGTGAAGCCGCCGTGCTGGAACTCACCCTTCCGGCAGACAAGCGTGACTATCTGGCGCTGGAGCTGGCCAGTGCCACCTACGGCTACCGTGACCCTTTCACCGCGTCACGTGCCAAATCAGGCAGTTGCAACATCGATACGGCGTGCCCTGAAGGTGATGCGTGGCGCAATCAGATTGCCTCGGTGGCGCACTACAGCTTCAGCTCCGGTGGTGGTTCCTACGTCTGCACCGGCAGCCTGATGAACACCGGGCACACCACCCAGGACCTGGGCAAGCCGCGTTTTTCCACCGCCTACCACTGCGTTTCCACGCAGTCCGAAGCTGGTTCGATGGTGTTCTACTGGGGTTATGAAAGCCCGATTTGCCGCACGCCCGGCGGTGCGGCCAGTGGTGTTTCGCTGCCACGCAATGCGAATTCGCGCGCGATCCAGAGCGGTGGCGCGACGCTGATCGCAGCCAACCGCGCCACCGACTTCACCGCGCTGGAACTGAACAGCGCGATCCCGGCCACCGCACAGGTGCATTACAGCGGCTGGGATCGCAGTGGCAGCACACCGTCCGCCGCAGTCGGCATCCACCATCCCGATGGTCACGAGAAGCGCATCAGCTTCAACGACAATCCGCTGACCACGATGCAGAACTGCATCATTTCCACTACCGATACCACGACGCATTGGCGCGTGGACGACTGGGAGCTGGGCACCACCGAGGGCGGATCATCCGGCTCGGGCCTGTGGAATCCAGCCAACGGATTGCTGGTCGGCGTGCTGTCGGGCGGGACAGCCGCGTGTGGCGTCTCTGGTTACGATTGCTACGGCCGTCTCAGCGCCGCGTGGGAAGCGACCAGCCAAACGGGCAGCACCGTGCGCGCCGCGTTCGACCGCAGCGGCACCAATCCGCAGACGATGCCCGGCAAGGGCACCTGCGATGCCCCGGCGGTCACGCTCACGGCCAATGCCTTCAGTACCTCGCCGCTGGCGGGCGAGCATTTCGAAATCCAGGCCAATGCCAGCGGTGGTGCGGGCGGCTATACCTATCTTTGGGATGTCGACGGCGATGGCGTGGTCGAGCGGGAAGGTGGCCAAAACAAGGTTTCGGTGGCGTTTCCCAAGAAGCACTCGGGCAATGTGCTGGTGCAGGTACGGGACAGCACAGGCTGTATCGGCATCGCCACGCGCGCGCTGGACGTGAAAGCACCGGTGGTCGAAGTGGTGGCACTGGCTGCACCGCAACAGGTATGCGGCAACGGCAATGGCCGCATCGATGCGGGCGAGCGTTTCACCGTGCCGGTGACTTTGCGCAACGCCGGCAACGCCCCGCTCGACGCGGGGGCGAGCGCATTGTTCGCGCCGGGGACAGGCCTGTCGGGCAATGGTCAGCGCAATGCCTTTGGTTACGAGGGCGGCAGCCAGTGCAACTACGCCTTCATCGACATCGCGCAAGGCATCAATGCCGTTTCGCCGCTGCAAACCCATGTCGCCAACGGCAACAGCTACGGTCCTCTGGATGATGCGCGCAGCAGCACCATCACGCTTGGCGGCGGTGGGTTTTCGCTTTACGGCACCACCTACACGCAGGCGGTGATGTCGACCAACGGCTATGTGTCGTTCGACCCGAGCGAGAGTGGCGGTGACTTCGAGGTATCGTGCGATGGCGAGTTGGATGAAGGCGCGAAAGGGCCGCAACTGCGCCCTTACCACGCTGACATGAAGGTGCGTTCGGATGCCGGTGCGGGCCTTCGTTACCTGTGGTTTGCTACCTGCCCGCGCGCGGCAGCCAGCGGCGTGGCGCAGGGATGCCACGTGTTCCAGTGGAGTGGGATGGGTTATTACATCTCCCAGACTCAGACGGACGGCAACTTCGATTTCCAGGCGATTGCCTACGCGCAGACCGGCGAGGTGGCCTATCAGTACCGCACTGCCGCACCTGATCAGGGCGATCTGGCCAATATCGGGTTGATCGGTGTGCAAGGGGCCGATCCGCTGAACTTGGCGTGCGAGAGCAACAACCATCCGGCCAAGCCGCAGAGCGCGATCTGCATCCATTCGCCGCAAGCGATTGCTTCGGCTGCTCCGACGGTGCGACTGGAAACACCCATCGTGTCGCTTCCCGCCCTCGCCGCCGGAGCGAGCGCAACCGTCAATCTGCCGGTGCAGGTGAAAAGCAATGCGGCGTGTGGTGCATCGCTGCGTCTGGACTACGTTGCCACGGCAGCCGGTGCCATCCACAGCGCCCAGGGCAGCAGCCACAACGCGGGAACCGTGGATGCCAACTGCCAGGCGGTGACCTCGTGCCCGGCACAGGTGCCCGACATCGACATCCGTGATGGCAACTATTACAACCCGAAGCGCTCCGGCAACGGCTTCAACAGCTACCTGCTCAGCGCCACCTCCGGCGGCGGCAACTGGTACACCGCCGCCGCCGATCACACGCCGATGTGGTACCAGACCGTTGGCAACTATGAAGACAATCTGCTGATGGCGCCGCTGTTGCGTGTCACCAATCAGGCGACTTTGCCGGTGATCGCGGCATCGCCCGAACAGGTCGGACGCTTCTACATGGCCCGCGTCGATACCACCCATGCGTTGATGGCCTGGAAGTTCAACGACGGCCGTACCGGTGCCGAACGCATCGAGCTCACCAGTACCGGCCTGTCGCGCGCTAACCCCGATTACACCCAGCATTGGTATCCGCCCAGCCAGTCCGGCTGGGGGCTGGATGTGGAAAGCCTGCTGCTGGGTGGAAACAACACCCACATTTCGCTGATCTATCTTTACGACAACGCCGGCCAGCCGCGTTGGGTGATGGGCGACGGCCCGCTCGACAGCCATCGCCCGCATTGCCCCGGGTGCCCGCAATATGCCGACTGGAATACACGCAAACAGCCGGCGGGCAGCCGCACCTTGCAGTGGAACGGCAACGCCAATGCCACCATCAACACCACCATCACCTTGCCTGCGCCGCTCCAGGGCACCTGGAACCGCAGCAACGTGCCCTTGATCCGGATTGGAGAAATACGACCATGAGCGATTCACGCTGGCTGATCCTGCTGCGCCATGCCCATGCCGAACCGGCGGTTGCGGGACAACACGATCGCGACCGCGGCCTGTCCGATACCGGTGAGGCCGAAGCCGATGCCGCCGCCGCTTTCCTTGCCACGCTCGGCATCGCATCCGGCGTGGCGAGGGTGGTCTGTTCCCCGGCCCAGCGCACCCGCCAGACTGCCGAACGGGTGATGCAGAAGCTGGGTTATGTCGATACCCGTTTTGACCCGCGCATCTACGAGGCGTCGCCCGGCGACTTGCTGGGCGTGCTGGATGACCACGCCGAAGTCCCGGCGTTGTTGCTGGTTGGCCACAATCCCGGGCTCGAGCATCTGGTGGCATTGCTTTCAACCGGGCGCTCGGGCGAATGTCGCGGCATGCCGCCGGCCGGAGTCGCGGTACTGCGTCTGTCGGCCGACGCATCGACCGAACCTGGATCGGCGGAACTGGCTGCGTTCTGGTCGCCCTGAGCAATGCGGTGGGGCGGGCTGCTGATTCTGGGGATGATTGCCGAGATGGCCAGCGCCCAGACCCACACCATTGACGCCGATCATGCCAACGCCGGCTTCTGGATCAGGCCGGTATGGCTCAAGCGCATCGAAGGGGTGTTCCCGGTACTTGAAGGCATGGCCGAGCATGATCCGCAGCGCGGCACGACGCGCGTGGATGTGCGCATCGACGTGCGCGCTTTGCAGATGAGTCGCGCCTCCTACGTGACGTGGGCACAGTCGGAAGAATTCTTCGACGTGGAACGCTACCCGTGGATCCGTTTCCAGTCCGATCCGATTCCGGCTCAGCGTTTGCGCGAAGGCGGCGAAATCGTGGGTGAAGTGACATTGCGCGGCATCACCCGGCCGGTGCGTTTCGTGCTGGAACCGGCGACGTGCCAGACCCCGGGTTTCGATTGCGCGGTGCGTGCCACCGGCGAGGTGCGGCGCAGTGCATTCGGCATGGATGCGCGGCGGCTTGCGCTCGGCGACACCGTGCATCTGGCGTTTTCGGTTCAACTGACGGGTGGAGCCACGCCGTGAGCAGCCTGTGGCGTGGCGTGCTGCTGCTGGCATTGGTGACGCTGCTGTCGGCCTGCATGCCATCGCGCAAGGACATCCGCATTGCGCAGCGCGACGCGCGTGCCTTGCAGGACAAAACGCTCACCTGCGATCTGCCACAGCGATGCGCGCGCGAATCGGCGCTTTACGATCTGGCCGAAGCCGCCCTGGCGCAAAGCGAGCCGGCGGCGCCCAGTCATCGCATCCTGTTGCTGGAAAGCGGCCAGGATGCCCTGCTGGCGCGCATCAACCTGATCCGGGCCGCACGCGAACGGCTGGACGTGCAGAGCTTCATCTACGCCCAGGACGATTCGGGCTTCCTCGTATTGCAGGAACTGCTCGCCGCCGCCCGCCGCGGGGTGAAAGTGCGCGTGCTGCTGGATCAACTCTACAGCGTGGACGATGTGGAACTGGTCACCGCACTGGCACGCAGTCACGTCAACTTCGAGTTGAGGCTGTACAACCCGACCTTCGGCAAGGCCCACACCGGGCCGATGGAATTTGCCGCCGGCGTGCTGTGCTGCTTCACCCGCTTCAACCAGCGCATGCACAACAAGCTGTTGCTGGCCGACAGCGTCATCGGCATCACCGGCGGACGCAATTATCAGGATCGCTATTTCGATTGGGACGCCAGTTTCAACTACCGCGACCGCGACATCCTCGTCGCCGGCCCGGCGGCGGCACAGATGCAGGATTCCTTCGACATCTTCTGGCGTCACCCACGCGCCGTGCCGGTGGCTGCGCTGCACGATGTGCGGCGTCGCCTGAAGCACGCCGAAGGCCCGCTCCTGACAACCGAACTGCCCGCACGCCATCCCGAGCGCGTGGCCCTGATCTCCGCCCGGGCCGACGATGCCGAGGTGATCGAACAGCGCTTGTTGCGGCGCACCCATGTCGTGAGCGCGGTGGAATTCGTTTCCGACCGGCCGAACAAAGCACTTGAACGCAACCACCCCAGCGAGCGTGATCTTTCCTCCGAGCTGCTCGGCCTGTTCAACAGCGCGCAGCAGCGCATCCTGCTGCAAACCCCGTACCTGGTGTTTTCCCGCACCGCGCAGCGCAATTTCCGCGAACTGCGCGAACGCGCACATCCGCCGCGCATCATCGTTTCCACCAACAGCCTGGCCTCCACCGACGCCTTTCCCGTCTATGCGCTCTCGCACAAGTACAAGCGACGCTATTTGCGTGACTTCGGCCTGCATATCTACGAATACAAGCCGTTTCCCGGCAATGCGCCGATCGACCCGGAACTGGCGCGAGGCGAGATCGGCGCCATCAATGACAAGGCGCTGGGCGAAAAAGCCACCGAATCGCGTCGCGCATTCGGCTCTGCCGCACAAGGGTCGCGCGGCAGAGCGTTGAGCGGCCGGGTGCCGCTGGGGCGTGCCGGCATCCGCATGGGCATGCACGCCAAGTCCATGGT
>JAEXRB010000028.1 GCA_023438325.1 Pseudomonadota bacterium
CCGCTGCACGGCCATGCCATCGAGGCGCGACTTTACGCCGAGGATGCCGAGCGCGGCTTCCTGCCGTCGATTGGCACGCTGACCTTGTTCGATGCGCCGTGCGGCGATGGCATTCGCGTGGATACCGGCATCGAAACCGGCGACACGGTATCGCCTTACTACGACCCGATGATCGCCAAACTCATCGTTTACGGCACCGATCGGCAGGCCGCGCTGGCACGCCTGCGCAAGGCGCTGGCGCGCACCCACGTGGTGGGCGTGACGAGCAATGCCGGCTTCCTGCAACGCTTGGCGGCCGAAGATTCGGCGTTTTCCCGTGCCGATCTGGATACCGGCCTGATCGAACGCGAAAACGCGGCGTTGTTCCCGCCAGCCACACCGGCTTCATCCACGCAGATCGCGCTTGCAACCCTGGCCGTGCTGCTGGACGAGCGACCGCGCCGCGATGCCGGCGATCCGCATTCGCCATGGGCGGCAAACGATGCCTGGCGCCTGTCAGGCAATGCATCACGCCTGGTGCGCTGGCACGATGCCGAGACCGTGCGCATCGCGCAGGCATGCCGCGATGGCGATGGCTGGCGCATTGCCGTGGAGGGTGAAAGCCACCTTGCCCACGGTGTGCGCGAAGGGCATCTGCTGCATGCCCGGCTCGATGGCGTCAGCCTCCACGTCGCCTCACTCGCACACGATGGCGCGCTGCATCTTTTCGATGGGGCTGCACCGCGTGTGCTGCGCTTTGACGATCCCATCGCGCAGGCCGAAAGCCACAGCCACCACGGGCGCGAACTCACTGCGCCGATGCCAGGTCGCATCGTGGCCCTGCTCGCGACCCCGGGCCACGTCAGCAAGGGCACGCCGTTGCTGGTGATGGAGGCGATGAAGATGGAACACACCATCGTCGCGCCGGGTGATGGCACGCTGGCAGCCTTTCTGGTGGCCACCGGCGAACAAGTGGCCGACGGCGCGGCACTGGTCGATTTCACCGCCTCGGAGAATCCCGCATGAGCGACACTCATGTCCGCATCGTGGAAGTCGGCCCGCGTGACGGTTTGCAGAATGAAGCCGCACAGGTTCCCTCAGCTACCAAGATCGAACTCATCGATCGTCTTTCCGGCTGCGGTTTCAGCATGGTGGAAACCACCAGCTTCGTCAGCCCGAAGTGGATTCCACAACTGGCCGACGCCACCGAGGTGCTCGCCGGCATCCAGCCACGCCAAGGCGTGATGTATCCGGTGCTGGTGCCCAACGAGAGAGGGCTGGAGCGCGCACTGGCCTCCAACGTGCGCCAGATCGCGGTGTTCACGGCGGCTTCCGACGCTTTCAACCTCAAGAACATCAACTGCGACATCGACCAATCACTGCATCGCATTGCCCCCGTCGTGGAACGCGCCCGCGCGGCCGGACTGTGGGTTCGCGGTTACGTGTCCACCGTGCTCCGTTGCCCGTATCAGGGCGAGGTGCCATTGCGCGATGTGGTCCGCGTGGCGCGGGCGTTGCACGACTTGGGCTGCACGGAAATTTCTCTGGGCGACACCATCGGCGTCGGCACCGCGAACAAGGCCCGCGCAATGCTGCAAGCCTGTGCCGACGAAATCCCCATGCCGCAACTGGCGGTGCATTTCCACGACACCTACGGGCAAGCGCTGGCAAATGTGTTCGCCTGCCTGGAAGCGGGGGTGCGGATCGTGGATTCGGCCGTGGCCGGATTGGGCGGTTGCCCATATGCGCAGGGCGCAAGCGGCAATCTGGCCAGCGAGGATCTGGTCTACCAGCTGCACGGCCTGGGCATGCAAACCGGCGTGGATCTGGATGCGCTGTGCGATACCGCGCGCTGGATCAATGCAGCGCTTTCGCGCGAGCCGGCCAGCAAGCTGGCACGGATTCCCAATGCGCGCCGCTTCGGCCGCACATAGGCGTGATGTTCTGGATCAGGGCAATACCCGGATGCTGAGCGGGCGCGAGCTGTCCGGCAAGGTCACGGCCCAGCGCAGGCGCATCGCGGTATGGCGGCGCTGCTCGGTGGTCTCGACAGTGTCAGATTCGTGCGCGAGCGCATCGTCGCATGCCAGCTCCAGCGCGGCGACGGGCGCTGCCGAGAACCCGGTACCGTCACGCACGGAAACCGGCTCACCCGCCACTGCCAATGCGATCAATGCGATCACAGGAATGGCCAGGCGCAATGGCAAACGGTAGGCGGAGACGTTCATGGCGATGTCCTTTTGTTCGAGTTCGTATGCCAGGAAATAGCAATTGCCGTGCCAACTGCGTTTCTTTTCGACTATCAATGAGTTGCAAAGTTCCACTAGTGTCCGGGTGTCCGCTTTCACGGGCCGGGCGTTCGCCGGCGGACATTTCACCCTGCCGGCGCGGCAGAACATTGCGGACAACACCCCAGACCGAATCGGCTTTCGGATGTGACAGTGGCATCGCACAGGCCACTGCCGTCAGAATGGCGGTCTGCCAGGACGAGGGAAGGACATGAGCCTGAAAGAAGCACGCGTTCCCGATATCGGGGATTACACCGACGTGCCAGTCATCGAAATTCTGGTGTCGCCCGGCGACACCGTGGCGCGTGATCAAGGTCTGGTCACGCTGGAATCGGACAAGGCCACCTTGGAAGTGCCTGCGCCGTTCGCCGGCGTGGTGCGCGAGATCAAGGTCAAACTCGGCGATACGATTTCCGAAGGCGCCATCGTGGCGCTGATCGAACCTGTCGAGGCAACGGATGCTGCGCCTGTCGCGGCGGCGACGCCTGCTGCTGCCGAACCCGCTGCACCCGCACCGGAAACGGCCAAGCCGGCACCGGCACCCGTCGCAACGACAACGCCGCCATCGGCGCCCGTCAGTGACGGCACCGGCCCGCGCACGCCGCCGGTGGTGTTCGATGCGGATGCCGTGATGCCGGACAAGGTGCCGTATGCGACCCCGGCGATTCGCCTGTTCGCCCGCGAATTGGGCGTGGATCTGACGCAAGTGCGTGGCTCGGGCCGCGAAGGTCGCATCCTGCGCGAGGACGTGCAGAACTTCGTCAAATCCGCTTTGTCAGGCGGCATCGCTGCCGGCGCTGCATCGTCCGGCGGCAGCTCGGGCCTGAACCTGCTGCCGTGGCCGAAGGTGGATTTCTCCAAGTTCGGCGACATCGAGAGCGTGGCGCTGTCGCGCATCAAGAAGATTTCCGGCGCCAACCTTGCACGCAACTGGGCGATGATTCCGCATGTCACCCAGTTCGAGCAGGCCGACATCACCGAGATGGAAGCCTTCCGCAAGAAGCTCGGCGAGGAAAACAAGGATCTGAAAATCACCCCGCTGGTGTTCCAGATCAAAGCCGTGGTCGCAGCGCTCAAGAAGTTTCCGCAGTTCAATGCTTCTCTGGATGGCGACAACCTCATCCTCAAGAAGTATTTCCACGTCGGCATCGCGGTCGATACGCCCAATGGACTCGTGGTGCCGGTGATTCGCGACTGCGATCAGAAAGGCTTCCTGCAACTGGCCGCGGAACTCGGCGAACTCAGCAAGAAGGCGCGCGACGGCAAGCACGGCCCGGCCGACATGTCCGGCGGCTGCTTCTCCATCTCCTCGCTCGGCGGTATCGGCGGCACCAGTTTCACGCCGATCATCAATGCGCCGGAAGTGGCGATTCTCGGCGTCTCCAAGGCCGCGATGGTTCCGGTGTGGAACGGCGAGAAGTTCAAGCCACGCCTGATGTTGCCGCTGTCGCTCTCCTACGACCACCGCGTCATCGACGGTGCGGATGCGGCGCGCTTCACCAGCTATCTGGCACAACAGCTCGCCGATATCCGGCGCCTGCTGCTCTGACTTCCAGCCAGTCGGCGCGCGGCCGGACCGCGCGCCTGTTCCATTGACACCATTTCATCTGCCTGCGGGAGAACGCCATGGCACGCATCGACATCACGGTTCCTGATATCGGCAACTACAGCGGCGTTCCGGTGATCGAAATACTGGTCGCCGTGGGCGAGCAGGTGCGCAAGGATCAGGGTTTGATCACGCTGGAATCGGACAAGGCCACGATGGAAGTGCCCGCGCCCGAAGCCGGCACCATTGTCGAACTGAAAGTGAAACTCGGCGACAACCTTGCCGAAGGCGCCGTCGTCGGTGTGCTGGAAACGGCAGCAGACAGCAGCGCCGCAACACCCGCAGCAACACTGGCACCATCGTCCAAACCGCCGGTTACACCATCCCATCGCGCCCCTGCCGAACCTGCCGCTCCCAAGCCTGCGCTCGGTAGCGGCAAGCCGGCGGATATCGAATGCCGCCTCGTCGTCCTCGGTGCCGGTCCTGGCGGCTACACCGCGGCCTTCCGCGCCGCCGATCTGGGGCAGGACGTGGTGCTGGTTGAGCGTTACGCATCGCTTGGCGGTGTCTGCCTCAACGTCGGCTGCATTCCGTCCAAGGCGCTGCTGCACGCTGCCGCCG
>JAEXRB010000043.1 GCA_023438325.1 Pseudomonadota bacterium
CCCCTGATGTATTGGCTGGTGATGGGCGGATGATCCGCCACGGGCTGGCCGGCCATTTTTGCCGCGTTCGCGCCGCTTGCCAAGCCACAGAAACGGTGAGCTTCCTCACAGGCCGAGCACGACAACGATGCTTTCGTCCTCGATCCGCACTTCTTCAAGCACTCTGCGGGCCGTGTCCTGGAAAAGATCGGCTTGCCGCAGGGTGTAAACCGGCACCTGCGCGAACATCTCGGCCAGCACGCCACGCACGCTGGTCTGCACCCGCATCACGTGGGCTTCCGGGATGCCGTCGATGGCCAGCCGGGTAATGACCGGATCGACGAGGAAGAACGCGCCGCGCCCGGTGTCGTAGCGCAATGCGGTTTCCACTTCGATGCGTCCGCCCAGATCATCGCGCTGGCCATCCAGACGTGCGTTCAGGCGCGCATCCAACCCGAGCACGACGCGCTGGCGCTGCGGCAGGAAACTCACTTGTGGATTCGTCAAACGCCAGCGCAGCAACAGCAGCGATGTGCGTTCGATGGGGAAGCGCATGGCGAGCTGTTCGCGCATCTGCGGCTCGGTGATGCGCAATGTCAGGGACTTGCCGTGCAGGCAAAGCGCAAAGGCGATGCACACCGCCGCCAACAAGGCGAGGCCGGCGATGAGGCCGATGCGGCCACGGCTCATGCGTTGCCGGCTCCGCGCTCGAAAGTGCCGCTCAGCTCGGCGCGCCCATCACGCCGATGCACACGACCACGCGCAATGACATGCAGCGCGCCGCCCTGTTCATCCAGACACACCAGATCGGCATCCGCACCCAGCGCGATGCGTCCCTTGCGCGCCAACCGCAGCGCATCGGCGACGTTCGCGGTGAACGGCGGCAAGGCGCGCGCCAACGGCACACCGCGCCGCACAAGTTCAGCCAGGGTTTCCAGCAAGGCGCCCGGCTTGCCGACATCCATGCCGCAAACATGGCCGTGTGCATCGAAACACGGTAGGCAGCCACCGGCATCGGAACTGATCGTCAGGCGCTCGGCCGGGGCGCCTGCGTCGTGATAGCGCAAGAACGCATCGGCAGCGCTCCACGCATCCTCGCCCTCCTCGACCGGAAACGCGGTGACATCCACCGGCACACCGCGCCGCGCCATGACGAGGCTCTCATCGAACAACGCCCGGCGCCGATTGACGTGGGTGGGCTGGAACACGCGCGGCGGCAGTTCGCTCTGCGCCAGCGCGCGCTCAACCAAATCCAGACCACGCGGGCCATCACCCAAGTGCAGGTGCACGATGCCGGCCTTGCCGGTCATCAAGCCCGCGACATGCGCATCGGAGGCCAGCCTGAGCAGTTCATCCAGCGTGGGCTGGCTGGAGCGGTGATCGGAGATGGCCAGCTCGCCGATGCCTATAAGCGGTTCGAGAAACACCAGATCGCCACGCACCGAGCCGGTCAGCGTCGCCGGCGGCACGTGATAACCACCGCAGTGCCCGAACGCCGACAGGCCCTCCTCGCGCAATGCGTAAAGCGTTGCGAGCAGATCGCGCGGACCGCGCGCCACATCGTCGGTGCCCAGCAAGCCGATGACCGTGGTGACGCCATTGCCGGTGTAGTGCGACAGCGGCAACGCCGGTACGCGCGTGCGAAAGCCGGCCTCGCCGCCACCGCCGGTGACGTGGACATGACCATCGATCAGGCCCGGAATCAGTCGCCGGCCTTGCAGGTCGAGCATTTGCACCCCGAAGTCGGCAGGCAGATCGGCCCAGCGCTCGCCCATCCACAACACCTTGCCGCCCCCCAGCAGAAGATGTCGCACGCCGAGATCTTCGGGCGCGAACAGCTGCGCATTGCGCAACGCGAGCAAAGGAGCATCAGGCAAGGCAGGCAGGGACATGTGCAGGTGGCCGTGGCGCGGGAGGCGGCAATGTATCAGTCGGAAAGCACGTGGCGCGGGTTCAGCCCGGTGCCGACGTGATCAAGGCAAACATCAAGCGCATGACTGCCGAGCACGGCGACGAACTGGCGCTGACGCATCTGGAAATGATCATAGGCACGCGAGATGTGGTCGGCGTCGATGCCGGGCGGTGCAAATCCAGCCTCGGACCAGACCGCCATATCCATCATCGCCATGCGCACCTGGCTGCCCGTCCAGCGCAACAGGGGCTCGGGCGGCGCGTCCAGCCATTCCTCGTGTTCGGGCGTGAGCAAGGCCGATTCGATCAGCGGCCACAACGGCGCGATGCCGGCATGCTCGTACTGCATCGCCGTCATCGCGAGCAAATCATTGAGACTGAGATAGCGCACGTGCTCCAGCGGCGTGGAAAACGCCTGCTGCGCGTACAGTGCGGTCGCAGCCTGTGCCATGCCAGTTTCCAGCAGGACTTCTTCCATCGCCCGGCCGATCGCGGCCACATCCTCCGCCTCCCCGTGCAGCACGAACGGCACCAGGCGCAGCGGCCCTTCACGCAAGGCCGGATCAGGTGAAATCTGCGCCGGCATCGCACCTTCATGGCTGCCGAATCCAAGCACGCGCGGCCCGTTGCGGCCCGGTGCCCGCTGCGCCAGATCGGCAAGTGCCGCATGCAGCGGCCAACCGGGGCGAAGCAATTCGGAGGGATCAAAACCGGCGCCGGCCACGGCCAGATCGAGCGCTTCCACGCCCGGCAGAAGTCTGGCCAGATCGGCGGCGACATACCCTGCCAGCTCGGCCGCCGCATCGCGTGTCAGCGCCGTATGGGCGAGTGAAGCGGAACATTCCAGCGCCAGCGCGCCGTAGGTACAGGAGGTGATGGGCATGACGCCTGCGACAGGAAAATCGGGGCGTTACAGTACCATCGCGCTCCCGCCACCATGCCTTTGCGCCTTCGATGCTCACCGCGTTACGTCTGGAACTGCGTGCCCTGCTGGAGCTTTACCTGATTCCCGGCCTCTGCGCATTGCTGCCGTGGGAACTGGGATTCCGCTGGCTGCGGTTGCTCTCGCGCATGCGCTTTCTCTATCGCAGCGAATGGGAAGCGGCACTGGCGCAGGCACGTCAGTACGTTGCCATCGATGACCAAGCCCTGTGGGCACGGCAGTTCCGACTGGCACGTCTGGTGGATCACGCCGATTACTGGACCAGCCGTACCCGCTCACGTCGCTGGCTGCGCCGGCACATGGACGTGGCGATGCCGTGGCCTCGGCTGGATACGCCGGCTGTCGGCGTGTTCTTCCACGTCTGCCCCGGCCTGTGGGCGATGCGCTCGCTACGCGAACAAGGCGTGGATACATCCGTGCTGGCCGGACATTTCAGCAAGCGATCGATGGGCGGCGCCTGGCTGGCTTATGCCTACGGCGTGCTGCGACTGAAGGAATTGCAGCGCGTTTCCGGCGGCCCGCTGATCTTCTCGCCCGGCACGGTGAAGAAAGCCCAGGCCATGCTGCGAAGTGGCGGCTGGGTGGCCGGCACGCCGGATGTGCCACCCACCGAAACCGCCCTCGGCACCCCGGTGACCCTGTTTGATCGCCCTGCACATTTCGCCGAAGGCCTGCTGGTGATCGCGCGTCGCGCCGGCGTGCCTGTGGTGATCTTCACGCTCGGGCTGGACCTGTCCAATGGCCGCCGCCGATTGGAAGTCCTCGGCCAGCACGACCCCGACGCCCCCGATCTTCTGCAACACATCGCCGACCACTGGCAATGCCTTCTGCGCGAACGATCCTGGGGATTCATGCTGTGGCCCGCGATGCCGGCATGGTTCGCACTGCCGCAGCCACCGGACGCCTGAACTCCACCGTTCGCCCCCGTATGGAAGCTGCGTTATCATCCCGCCCTTCCCGGTTTTCCTACAGCGAGCCTACCGATGCCAAAGACCCGCCCCCTGAATCCCGTCGGCGTGATCGGCGGCGTGCGCATCCCGTTCTGCCGCAACAACACGGCCTATTACGACGTGGGCAACCTCGGCATGTCGATCCGCACCCTCGGCGCACTGGTGGAACGCTTCGGTCTGCACGGCGAGCATCTGGGCGAAGTGGCGATGGGCGCGGTACTCAAGCATTCCTCGGACTGGAACATCGCGCGCGAAGCCGTGCTGTCTTCCGGCCTGGCGCCGACGACACCGGGCATCACCATGCAGCGCGCCTGCGGCACCAGCCTGGATACCGTCATCGCCATCGCCAACAAGATCGCCACCGGCCAGATCGACGCAGGCATCGGCGGCGGCTCGGATACCACCTCGGATGTACCCATCGCGGTGAGCCGAGCCTTGCGTCGTCGCCTGCTCGACCTCAATCGCGCCCGCAGCTTTGGCGAGCGCCTCAAGGCGTTCAAGGGCTTCTCCTTCGGCGAACTGAAACCAGAATTCCCCGGCGTCGGTGAGCCACGCACCGGCAAGAGCATGGGCGAGCACTGCGAGATGATGGCCAAGGAATGGCAGATTCCGCGTGCCGATCAGGATCTTCTGGCCTACGAATCACACCGCAAAGCCGCCGCCGCCTACGAGCGCGGTTTCTACGACGATCTCGTCGTGCCTTTCCGTGGCGTCACGCGCGACAACATCCTGCGCCCGGAAACCACCCCGGAAAAACTCGCCACGCTCAAGCCGGCGTTTGATCGAAAATCCGGCCAGGGCACGCTGACGGCCGGCAACTCCACCCCGCTCACCGATGGCGCCTCCGCCGTTCTGCTGGGCACCGAGGACTGGGCCAGGCAACACAACCTGGAAGTTCAGGCCTACATCGTCGATGCACAAGTATCGGCGGTGGACTACGTGCACGGCGAAGGCCTGCTGATGGCGCCGGCGTGGGCGGTACCGCAGATGCTCGCGCGCAACGGCTTGAGCTTGCAGGATTTCGACTTCTACGAAATCCACGAAGCCTTCGCCGCACAAGTGCTGTGCACGCTGCGCGCGTGGGAATCGGAAACGTTCTGCCGCGACAAGCTCGGCCTCGACCAGCCGCTCGGCAGCATCGACCCGGCCAAGCTCAATGTCGTCGGCTCCTCGCTCGCACTCGGCCATCCCTTCGCCGCCACCGGCGGGCGCATCGTCGCCACGCTGGCGAAACTGCTCAAGGAAAAAGGTGGCGGGCGCGGCCTGATTTCGGTCTGCACCGCCGGCGGCATGGGCGTCACCGCGATCCTCGAACGCTGATCCCCGCATCGTTGATCCCCACATCAAGGTGGCCGCACGGCCACCCTGCGGAATCCTGATGCGGCTTGTGTGCCGGAGGCGTAGCACCTTCGGCTCCCTCCCATCAGTCAGCCGATCATGAGCATCGCCCGTCGCGTCGCCTGTTCCGTCCTGCTTGCCCTGTTTTTCCTCCCCGCCATCGTCCATGCCCAAGCCACCCGGACCTGGGTGTCGGGCGTTGGTGACGATGCCAATCCATGCAGCAGAACGGCACCCTGCAAGACCTTCGCCGGCGCGATCAGTAAGACCGCTGCAGGCGGCGTCATTTCGGTACTGGATCCGGGCGGCTTCGGCGCTGTGACCATCACCAAGGCGATCACCATCGAATCGGAGGGCGCCATCGGCGGAATCCTTGTGTCCAGCGCCAACGGCATCACCGTGAATGCAGGTAAAAGCGATGTCGTCATCGCCTGCGGCGGATTTCCATTCAAGGCATAAACACCGTTCCGCATGGCATCCGCTTTCAATCCGGCAGCGCGCTGGTCGTGGAAGACAGCACCATCGAGGCGGTGAACACCGGCATCAGTTTCGAACCCAATGGCGATGCCAGCCTCATCCTGCGCAATCTCCAGATCCGCTCGCGCGGCACCAGCGTAGATGCGGTCACCGGCATCCGCATCCAGCCCGGCGCCGCAGGCTCGGCCAACCTCCAGGCCGAGCGCCTTCAGATCAGCGGATCGCCCATCGGCATCCTGCTTGAAGGCCCGGCCAGCGGAAACATCCGCAACAGCGCCATCCAGGGCAGCGGAGAATACGGCGTGAGGGCACTGGGGTCGGCCCTCAAACCCGTCGATGTCCACCTTGAAGAGGTCAGCATCACCGACAGTGCCGTCGCCGGTGTCTTTTCCGAAGGAACGGAATCCGTCTTGCGGCTGTCGGGCAACACCATCAGCGGCAACGCGCAAGGACTGCTCAGCACCAGCGGCGGCCGAATCCTTTCCTATGGCGACAACAAGGTCAGGGGTAACCTGACCGACGGCACAGCGACCGGCACGCTGACCAAGCAGTGAGGCTCCGCCCATGAAGCGCATGCTCACGCGCATTGGCTGCGTCCTGATCGGGATGGCGGTGTTCGCCCCCGCGCCGGCACAGCAGGCCACCGGCACTCGTTTTTTCCGGCTGCGGCAGCCTTGATGCCGAACGCCGGCTCGAACTGCCATTCGTTGCCCCGCTTGCGGCTGGCCATACCGTGATCGTCGCGGTGGCCGCCTTCCTGCCGGGCACCATGGAACCTCCGGCTGCGCACCTGGCAGCGCCCGGACATGGCACCCCAACTTCTGGCACCGATCAATCTCCTGGCGATGAGCTACGCTGCGCGCCCGAAGTGCCTGCATGGCCCTGCCGGTCACGCCTGCGCCGTTGCTGCGTCAGTTCAACACTGCACTTCCACCGATTCTTGCCAGGGGCTCCACATGCTTTCGATCCGCAATCTCACAAAAACCTACGCCAACGGCGTGATGGCCTTGCGCGATGTCTCGCTCGACATTCCCACCGGCATGTTCGGCCTGCTCGGCCCCAACGGCGCCGG
Source organism: Pseudomonadota bacterium (assembly GCA_023438325.1). Lineage (GTDB taxonomy): Bacteria > Pseudomonadota > Gammaproteobacteria > Xanthomonadales > Xanthomonadaceae > Denitratimonas. Next base: position 6,671 of record JAEXRB010000043.1, read on the forward strand.
CAAATCCACGCTGATGCGCACGATCGCGACCTTGCAGGATCCCGATTCGGGCAGCATCCACCTCGGCAACATCGACGTGCTGGCCGACAAACCCGCCGCGCGCCGCCAGCTTGGCTACCTGCCGCAGGAATTCGGCGTGTATCCGAAAGAGCCGGCGATCACGATGCTGGATCACTTCGCCACGCTCAAAGGCATCGTCAACGCGAAGGAGCGGCGCGAAACGGTGGAAGCGCTGCTGCGCCAGGTGAACCTGTGGGACGTGCGCGGCCACAAGCTCGGCGGATTTTCCGGCGGCATGCGCCAGCGCTTCGGCATCGCGCAGGCGCTGCTGGGCGATCCGAAACTCATCATCGTGGACGAACCCACCGCCGGCCTCGACCCGGAAGAGCGCAACCGGTTCCTGAACCTGCTGGCTGAAATCGGCGAGAACATCGTGGTGATCCTCTCCACCCACATCGTCGAGGACGTCACCGACCTCTGCCCGCGCATGGCGATCATCTCGCGCGGACAAGTGCTGCTGACCGGCGAACCACGCGAAGCCATGACCTCGCTCGAAGGCCGCATCTGGCGCAAAGCCGTGCAGAAGAGCGAATTGGCACGCTACCAGCAAGATCACATCGTGCTGTCCTCGCGCCTGATGGCCGGCCAACCGGTAATCCACGTGCTTTCCGATGTGCGCCCGGAAGAAGGTTTCGAAACCATCGCGCCCAACCTTGAAGACGTCTACTTCGGCCGGCTGCGCGCACAAGCGGCCGATGCTGCCGTAGCGGCCTGAGGAGCGCGCCATGTTGAGTCATATTTTCGGCTTCGAGCTGCGCCAGCAGTTCGGCAACCCAGTGTTCTGGGTGGTTGCCAGCGTATTCGCACTGCTCGCCTTCGGCGCCGCCAGTTCCGATGCGGTGCAGCTGGGAGGCGCCATCGGCAACATCAACCGCAATGCGCCTTTGGTGATCGTGCAGCTGATCAGTGCCTTCACCCTGCTCACCATGCTGCTGGTGGTGATCTTCATCGGCGGCGCGGCACTGCGTGACTTCGAAAACCGCTCGGCCGAGTTGTTCTTCGCCACGCCGATGAAAAAACGCGACTATCTGCTGGGGCGCTTCGGCGGTGGGTTCACCATCGCGCTCTTCATCATGCTGGCCGTCGCACTCGGCATTCTGGTGGGCACCTTGATGCCCTGGATCGATCCCGAACGCCTCGGCCCGATCTCGGCTACGCCCTATCTGTGGGCGCTCGCCGTCATCATCCTGCCCAACCTGTTCTTCATCGGCGCACTGCTGTTCTGCCTCGCGGTGGCGACGCGCTCGATGCTGGTGACTTACATCGGCGTGATCGCCTTCATGGTATTCAACACCATCACCGGCGTGATGACGGCCGACCTGGATGCACGCTGGATCGGCGCCCTGCTCGATCCTTATGGCGCTGCCGCGATGGAAACTGCCACGCGCTACTGGTCGATCAACGAACGCAACACCTTGCTGCCGCCGCTCGATGGCTTGCTGCTGGCCAATCGCGCCCTGTGGATCGGCATCGGCGCCCTGCTGTTGTGGGTGGCGTACCGCTTGTTCCGCACCGATCGCGAAGGCATCACCTTCCGCCGCCGCAAATCCTCTTCCATCGGGGGCACCAGCACCGCCGGCGCAGTTGCGAACGCCACCGTCCCGAAAGTCCAGCTGCAAACCGGCTTTGCCGCCCAATGGCGTCAGTTCCTGCATCAGGCCAAGTTCGATGCCAAAGGTGTACTACGCGGCGTTCCATTGCTGGTGATGCTGCTGTTCGGGCTGATGATCCTCATCATCAACCTGATCTTCGGTGATCAGATGTACGGCACCACGCGCTACGCCACCACCGCGACGATGACCGCGATGATCGCCGGCTCCTATGCCATGTTCCTGCTCATCATCGTGGTGTTCTACGCCGGCGAACTGGTGTTCCGCGAGCGCACCGCGCGCATCGCCGAAGTGACCGATGCCTACCCTAACGCCGACTGGATTCCGCTCGCCTCCAAGCTCGTCGCGCTCACGCTCGTGGTGATCGCGTTCTATGCCACCGGCATCCTCACCACGGTGATCAATCAGCTGATCCGCGGCGGCGTTTCCATCGAGCCGGAGTTGTACCTGTCGCGCATGTTGCTGGATCTTTCCAGCTTCGTGCTGATGGGCGTGCTGGCGCTGTTCCTCCAGGTACTCACCAACAACAAGTTCGTCGGCTACCTGCTGATGCTGGTGTATCTGGTGCTGCGCGGCGTGATGGGCTTTCTGGATATGGACGACCGGCTCTACAACGTGCTCGGTGCCACGCCAACGCCGTATTCGGACATGAACGGCTACGGCCATTTCCTCGTCGGCTGGACGTGGTTCCGCCTCTACTGGGGCGCGTTCGCGGTGCTGCTGTGCATTGCGGCACTGCTGTTCTGGGTGCGCGGCAACCGCTCCACCTTCCGCGAACGCCTGCGCGAAGCGCGTCGTCGCTTCACCGCCGGCCCGATCATCGCCAGCGTCGCGGCACTCGCGCTGTTCATCGGCAGCGGCATCTTCATCTTCCACAACACCCACCGGCTCAACGAGTACGTACCCGGCGACGTGCAGCTCGACCGGCAGGCCGAGTACGAGAAGAAATACCGCCAGTACAAGGACATTCCTCAGCCGCGCATCGCCGTTATGCGCGTGGACGTGGACCTGCGCCCGGAAGAACTGCGCGCCGACATTCGCGGCCATTACCGCCTGGTGAACCGGCACGCTGTGCCCATCGAAACCCTGCACGTCAGTTCTCCGATGGAGGGCTTTGCCGAGAGCGAGCTTGCGTTGAGCTTTGGCGAACACGACGTCGAACTGTTCGACGAAACGCTCGATTACGCCATCTATCGCCTGGCCACCCCGCTTGCGCCGGGTGCGGAGATGGATTTCGATTTCACCCTGCGTTTGGGCCAGCGCGGCTTTCCCAATGGCCGCGCGCAGACCCAGATCGTGCACAACGGCAGCTTCTTCAACAGCGGCGTGTTCCCACAGTTCGGCTACAACGAGAACGTTCAGATTGCCGATCGCAACGAACGCCGCAAGCGCGATCTTGGCGAAGTGCCACGCATGGCCAGCATCGACGACGAAGCCGCGCGCGCCAATACCTACATCAGCAACGATGCCGACTGGTTGCAGTTCGAAACCACCGTCTCCACCGCCCCCGATCAAATCGCCCTCGCGCCCGGCTACCTGCAACGCGAATGGGTCGAGAACGGCCGACGCTATTTCCACTACACCATGGACGTGCCGATGCTGAAATTCGCGGCCTGGCTTTCGGCACGCTGGGAAGTGGCACGCGGCGATTGGAACGGCATGCCGATCGAGGTTTATCACGACCCAAAACACGCCTGGAACGTGCAGCGCATGATCGAAGCGGCACAAAAGTCGTTCGACTACTACAACGCCCACTTCACCCCGTATCAGCACAAGCAACTTCGCATTCTGGAGTTCCCCGGCTACGCCAGCTTCGCGCAGGCGTTCGCCAACACCGTGCCGTATTCGGAAGACATCGGCTTCGTGGCCGACCTGCGCGATGAAGAAAAGATCGACTACGTGTTCTACGTCACCGCACACGAAGTGGCGCACCAGTGGTGGGCGCACCAGGTGATCGGCGCCAACGTGCAAGGCTCCACCATGCTCTCCGAATCGCTCTCCCAGTATTCGGCGCTGATGGTGATGGAGCAGGAATACGGCGCGCACCGCATGCGCAAGTTCCTCAAGTACGAGCTGGATCGCTACCTGATGTCGCGCGCCACCGAGCTGCGCGAAGAGTTGCCGCTGGCGCTGGTGGAAAACCAGCAATACATCCACTACCAGAAAGGCTCGCTGGTGTTCTACGCACTGCGCGATTACATCGGCGAGGACACCCTCAACGCCGTGCTCAAGCGCTTCCTGCAAGACAAGGGCTACCAACAGCCGCCCTACACCACCTCGCGCGAGTTCCTCGCGTACCTGCGCGAAGACACCGATCCGAAGTTCCATCCGCTGATCGAAGACCTGTTCGAGAAGATCGTGTTCTTCGACAACCGCGCCGTGGACGCCACCGCCGTCAAACGCGACGATGGCAAATACGTGGTGACGCTGAAGCTGCACGCCGCCAAGTTCGAGGCCGACGGCAAAGGCAAGGAAACCGACGCAGCGCTGCGCGACGCCATCGACGTGGGCATCTTCGCCCGCCCCGAAAGCGGCAAGGAAGACGACGAAACCGTGCTGTACCTGGCCAAGCACAGCTTCTCCGACACCGAAACCACGCTGGAAATCGTGGTGGACGGCATGCCTTACGACGCCGGCATTGACCCGTACAACAAACTCATCGACCGCGACTCCAACGACAACCGCAAACGGGTGACGGTGAAGTAGCCCCACGGCGGAATCCGGCCGTGCTGTGTTCCTGGATGCAGCACGGCTGGCGTTGGATCGGGCCGACTCCAGCACGAGAGCCACCGGCCCAACCGATGGCTCTCGCGCCCCATCTGCACAAGCCGCTGCGCATGGGTCACAATCCAAGCTCACGTCACCCCGGAGAGCTGCCGGTGCGCCTCAGCGTCATCCTGCCTGCCAAGAACGAAGCCGTTGGCCTTGCCAAAACGCTTCCAGCCATCGCCCAACACTGCCCCGGCGCAGAGATCATCGTGGTGGATGATGGTTCCACCGACGACACCGCCAACATCGCCCGCGAACACGGCGCCACGGTGCTGACCTCGCCCTATTCGATGGGCAATGGCGCGGCGATCAAACGCGGCGCACGCGCGGCGAATGGCGACCTGCTCGTGTTCATGGATGCCGACGGCCAACACAACCCCGCCGACATCAACAAGCTGCTCGCCAAACTCGACGAGGGCTACGACATGGTGGTCGGCGCACGCGATGGCAGCGGCCAGGCCAATTTCCATCGCGGCCTCGCCAATGCCTTCTACAACTGGCTGGCCAGCCACATGACCGGCCACCGCATCGACGACCTCACCTCCGGCTTCCGTGCCGTGCGCGCCGAGAAGTTCCGCGAGTTCCTGCATTTGCTGCCGAACGGGTTTTCCTACCCGACCACCAGCACCATGGCCTTCTTCCGCAGCGCCTACCCGGTGGCCTACGTGCCCATCGACGTGGCCAAGCGCGTAGGCACCGCCAGCCATATCCGACCATTGAAGGACGGCATCCGCTTCCTGCTGATCATCTTCAAGATCGCCACGCTGTATGCGCCGCTGAAGCTATTTGGCCCTGCAGCCCTCAGCTTCTTCCTCACCGGCCTAGGCTACTACGGCTACACCTTCGCAACACAAAGCCGCTTCACCAACATGAGCACCTTGTTGTTCAGTGCGGCAGTCATCATTTTTTTGATTGGGCTAATTTCTGAGCAGATCACATCGCTCGCTTACAGCAGGCAGCAATAAGTCTCTCAGAATGGGTTCGCCAGGCTGGTCTTCTCGATGAAATTAATCGCTGAAGCCAAAACAACAGGGCTGTCATTTTGAGTTCATATGGTTCAGCACTAAAGAGCCTTGCTTCGCATTCTGTTGGTAGCATTGTCTACAGGACTGCAGGCCTCGCGCTCATATCAATATATGCACTTCAACTGGGCCCGGATGCGCTTGGTAGGCTTGAGCGTCTCCTTGCGCTTTCCTTGTTACTGGCCCCTGTGCTATCCCTGCAAATTCAGGATGCCTTTCTCCCTGCCTATAAACACTTGCCGCGCGCCGCCTTTTACGCCGCTATAAGCATTGTCATCGCCTTTTCAGCACTACTGCTTCTCCTGGGATTAGGCCTCAGCTCTACGCAGGTAGTGAGCTCAGATGTCCTCGCTGTAATGGCAGTGCACGCATCCAGCACCGTCATGTGGCAGCTGCTAAGGAACCTGGTTAGAGCAGAGGGCGCCTATAGTGTAATGGTCCTCGCAGAATTATTACAGGCAGGAATCATGCTCGCCGCTGGGGTTGCACTATTATGGGCTGGCGTCGGAATATTAGGGGCGATACTTGCGATCGCGCTATCGAATATCGCGGGCTGCGTGTTGTGCTGGACACGTGCCCCAAGCATGGGCGCACGGCGCATCTCCAAGAGTGAGCTTGTCAACACTCTCAGGGAAATTTTCAGTGTAGCAAGGCGACTTTTACCAAATCTGGTGCTGTGGTGGGGGATTGAGCTTTCGGATCGGTTGCTTTTGGCGCGATACGCAGGAGAGAACGAAGCAGGTGTTTACGCGGCGGGCGCTCGGATAGCGGGAATTGGAATGGCGGTATGTTTACTCATCTATCAGTCTTGGCAGGTGCCGGCCATCAACAGGCTATCTCGGACCGAGCCTCAGGATTCATTCTTTACGACCACTCTTTCTTGGTATGTCGCAGCGGTCTCGCTGTCTCTCAGCCTTTTGGCGTGCATTATCGCCCCATTGTCGAGCTTCCTATTTGGCCCGGATTTTCTTTACGCAAAAATCTACGCAGCCTCACTGATGCCCAGCGTATTTCTGGCCTCCCTTTGTTACTTCTTCGGAATAACACTTTATGCACCAGGGAATGAATCATCATGGATTGCCTCAGCAGCTGGCTTCGTCGTAAGCCTAGGGATCAACATTTCTCTGATCCCAGCTTTTGGCGCACCGGCAGCGGTGGTTGCTTCTTTTCTTGCCTACGCCGTTATTCTATCCTTGCGTATTCGGGCAGCAAGGAAAGTCATTGACGTATCCCTGCCAGGGAAAATTTTCTTTCCACCCCTAGTGGTTCTCACTCTTCAAGGCATATGCATTTACCAAGAAGCGCAGCCAACCTTCACAGCAATTGGATTGGCAACACTACTGATATTAAACAGGCCGCATATAATGCCAATCTTTACTTTGATCATTTCTAAAAATTCGAAGAACTAGGATGGCCATGTCGAAACGACAGCAGTCTCTATCCGAAATCGAAAGTAGTTACGGGAATCCGGATCCTTGGGGCTATTTCAGTAACCCCCATGACCAACTGAGGCGAGATTTTCTAAAATCAGTACTTTCTAAGCACTCGCCATCAAGAGCCCTAGACATCGGCTGCGGGAATGGATTCATCACCAAAACCATTCCTGCGTCAGAGGTAGTTGGAGTTGATATATCAAAAGCCGCCATCGACGAGGCAAAGTTGCGCAGTAGCGATGGCAACATTGATTACCAATGCCGCTCGCTTTTTGAATTGAAAGAAAGGAACTTAGGCACGTTCGACTGCATCCTGATCACAGGCGTTTTGTATGGTCAGTATATTGGAAGATCCATGCCATTGATCTACAGAATAGTTGACCACCTACTACGCAATGATGGAATTCTAATATCTGTTCATATAGATGAGTGGTATTTCGCCAAATTCCCCTATGCCCATATCGAGAAGCATAGATATAAATATCGCTCATATACACACCTACTGGAGGTTTACAGAAAATGATCTTGATGTATCACAAGGTAGGATTATTTGCACCCACAATGTGGTGGGTGGATGTGGAAAATTTCTATCGCCAGATGTGCCTACTGCGTGCGCGCAAAGTGGTTTCGTTGCGAGACTACGACCCGGAAAATGAGGACCATGTTGTTATCACATTCGATGGGGTTTATAAGAATGTTCTGGAATACGCTGCGCCGATCATGCAAATGTTTGGCTATCCATTCGAACTTTTCTTGAGCTCCGACTGGATTGGACTGAAGAATGTATTTGACCCTGTGGAGCCCACAACGGAGTTTGCAGGCAAAGATGACTTGTTGAAGCTGGTCTCCCAAGGAGGGAGGCTGCAGTGGCATACCCGATCACACGCCCTGATGGATTTGACAAAGGGTGATCGCTCTTGGACAGATGTCGAGAGAGAGCTTTGCATTCCGGCGGACGTGAGGGACTTGGATCCTGAAGGGTTCAGTTGGTTTGCATATCCTTACGGGAAGTATTCTCCAGACGTTTTGAATGAAGTCAGGAGGCGATTTATAGGTGCCGTCTCCTGTGATAAAGG
>JAEXRB010000065.1 GCA_023438325.1 Pseudomonadota bacterium
CACCGGCTGCGGCTCCGGCCGCCGCGCCTGCCCCCCAGGCGCAAGCAGTGAACGCTGCGGATGAAACCCGTCAGCGCATCGAGGCGATTCTGGCCAGCGCGCATCGCAGCGATGCGGACAAGGCGCGCGATCCGTATCGCCATCCCGCACAGACACTGGCCTTCTTCGGCGTCACTCCCGAATCCACCGTGGTCGAAATCACACCCGGCGGCGGCTGGTATGCGGATATCCTCGCGCCGCTGCTGCGCCCGCATGGTCGCTATGTCGCCGCCACCTGGGACGACAGCCTGCCCGATCAACCGGAGTATTACGCCCGTCTCAATGCGCGCATGGCCGAGAAGATCGCCGCCGCGCCGGAGGTGTATGGCGAGCCGCTGGTGATTCGCTTCGACCCCGCCGCGCCGTCATTCGGTGAACCGGGAAGCGCCGACGTGGTGCTCACCTTCCGCAATGCGCACAACTGGATCAGCAACGGCATAGGCGATGCGTATTTTTCCGCATTCTTCGAGGTGCTCAAGCCCGGCGGCGTGCTGGGCGTGACCGACCATCGTGCCAAGGGCGACGAGCCGACGGATGGCAAGAGCGGCTACGTGACCGAACAGCAGATCATCGACATCGCCACCGCCGCCGGTTTCCGCCTGGCCGACCGTAGCGAGATCAATGCCAACCCGAACGATACCGCCGATCACCCCAAGGGAGTGTGGACGTTGCCACCGAGTTTCGCGCTGGGTGATGAGGATCGGGAAAAGTACGCCGCCATCGGCGAATCCGATCGCATGACGTTGAAGTTCGTGAAGCCGTGAGTCCTGCGGCCCTTCTCCTCCAGCGCGGAGGAGAAGGGCCTGGCGAAAGGGTTGTCGGAAGCGCTCGTCGAAACGCTCAGACCAGCTTCAATTCGAATGCCTTGAGCACCGCGCGGGTGCGGTCGCGCACGCCCAGTTTGGAAAGTATGTTGGAAACGTGGTTCTTGACCGTGCCTTCGGCCACGCCCAGAGAGCCCGCGATTTCCTTGTTGGAATAACCACCGGCCATCAATCGCAAAATCTCGGTTTCGCGCTCGGTCAGCGGATCGGGCTGATCGAGGCTGACGAAATCGTTGCGGATGGTCTCAAGCCCCGACAGCAGACGCTGGGTAACCGCCGGCTGCACCAGCGAGCCACCGCCGGCGACGGTATGGATGGCATCCACCAGTTGCTCCAGTGACACATCCTTGAGCAGGAAGCCGCGCGCGCCGGCTTTAAGCCCGGCAAGAACCAGTTCGTCGTCATCGAACGTGGTCAGGATGATCGTGGGTGGCAACTGCCCCTTGGCGGTGAGCGCCTGCAAGGTTTCAAGGCCGGACATCACCGGCATGCGCATGTCCAGCAGCACCACATCGGGCTTCACCTGCGGGATCGTCTCGACCGCCTGACGGCCATCGCCAGCCTCGGCGACTACGCGGATGTCATCGGAAAGTTCCAGCAACGATCGTACGCCTTGGCGCACCAGGGTCTGATCGTCCACCAGGCAGACTCGGATCATGTGACTCCCTCCAGGGGCAGGAAAACATCGAGGGCGAAACCGCGCGGGGTGGTTGCGGCCACCGACAGGTGGCCACCGTACTCGATCAAGCGCTCCCGCATGCCACGCAAGCCATTGCCCAGCGTCACCTCGTCGCTGCCGCGGCCATCATCGCGTGCACGCAACGCGATGCCGGCATCTTCACGCGTCAGCACGATCCAGAGGTTGTCGGCATCGGCATGGCGCACGGCATTGGTGATGATCTCCTGCACGCAACGCAGGATCACCTGCGCACGCATCGGATCGCTCAATGCGAACTGCGCGGGCATGTCCAGATGGATGCGCAGCGAGGGCACGCCATCGGCAAGTGCCTCCAGTGCTTCGCGCAGATTGATGGCACCGCCTTCGCGCAGCTGGCTGACGGCTTCGCGCACATCGGTGAGCAGCAGCTTGGCGAGGAACTGGGCCTGCTGCACATGTTCGCGCGCGCGCCCTTCGGACAGATGCGTGGCCACTTCCAGATTGAGGCTCAAGGCCGTGAGGTGGTGACCGAGCAGGTCATGCAGTTCACGCGAGATGCGGGTGCGTTCATTCAATCGGCTGGACTCTGCCAGCAAGGCGCGGGTGGCACGCAATTCGGAAATCAGGCGACGCTGTTCCTCGCGCGCCTGCGCTTGCTGCCGCGCCACCAGACCGGTGACGAAGGCCACTGTGGAATAGCCGATGTAGAACAGCGCCTGCAACAACGCCTCGATCACGCTGAATTCGGGCCGGCCGGCGAACACCGGCACCAGCGCGACGTGCTGGAGGACCAGCCAGGCCAGACCGATGCGCGGCCCCAGCACCCACGGCAGGATGCCGGCGATGACCAGCAGAAGGCCGCCGCCCAAGCCACTGTTGGAGAAGTGGCTGACCGCAATGGCGCAGAACGTGACGACCGCCAGCAGCGCGATGTCGATCCAGCGGTTGAGGGTATGCCCGAGCCGGCGCGTCAGGATCCAGTATCCGACGCCAAAGGCGATGTAGACCACGCGCCAGGCGATCAGGTCTGCCCGCGACAATCCTTCATGGAAATACCAGGTGTTGAGCACCAACGGGATGCCGACGCAGGCCCATGTGAACAGGCCGGCATAGCGCAGCAGCTGGGTATGGCTCAGGCGGGAAAGCATGGTGCCCATCATAGGGCCGGATGCGGCAAGCTCAGCCTGTGCCGCAGGTCATGCTTCTTGTCGTGGCGTTCAGTTCAGCCGTGACGGGTCGCCATGGCATTTCTTGAACTTCTTGCCGGAACCGCACGGACACGGATCGTTGCGCGCAGGCGCCTCTTCGCGCCGTGCAGGCGTGCGCGGAGTGCGCTCGTCGATGGTGAGTTGATGCAGGTCGTGCAGGATCTCGGGCAATGCGCCGATGATCGCCATGCGCTCCTCGAAGCTGGCCGGCTCGTCGTCCTCGTCCTCCAAATCGTCCTCGAAATCTTCGTCGTCCAGCAGGTCGTCGTCGCTATCGTCGTCATCGTCGCCGTCTGTCAGGTCTTCATGATCCTGCAGCGCGGCTTCTTCCTCGTCGGACATCGGCGGCATCAGGGCGAAGATGTCCATCATGTCCCAGGCCACATCCTCGTCGTTGTCCAGGCGCTGCTCCCATTCGGGTGCGCGCAGGTTGTACGCAAGGAGGAATCCCAGCGCCCAGACCGAGCCGACATCGGACATGCTCTCGTCCGGGCCGCCTTCTTCCATGTCTTCCGATTCCGGCGGGATGCCGATCAGCGGCAGGCAATCGCGCGGATCGGCGGTCGGCCCGCGCATGATGCGATGGCCGGTGGCCTCCCACATCAGATGCAGCAGGCGCACCAGTTCTTCGGGGGCTGATGCGGCAGCGTTGCCGAGCACCACAGGCAGCATGTCATCCAGCGACAGCGGTGCACCGGGCGACACCCAGGCGCAACTGAACAGGCCGTCGGCAGCTTCCAGCGGCAGGCCGCCCTGCGGCAGGCATTCTTGATGAAGCAAAACGTCCAGACGTTCGACGGCGGCATCGTCGAAGCGGGGATACGCAACGGCGCGCGGTTTCGGGGGTTCGATGGCAGGCATGTCAATAAGCAAACTGGCTGAATACCGGGTCGACGCTACCGCCCCATGGCCCGTGAAACAAGTCCAATTTGCGCTCGGCCGGCGTCTGATTGGCAAGCGCAAACTCGAACAGCGGATCCAGGAACATGGCTTCATCCGCACCTTGCGCGTTGAGGCGCGCGCGACGCACGAGCCCTGCGCGGGAAATCTTCAGCGCCTCCAATGCCAACTCGCGCAATGTGGCGTCGCGGAACGGCAACTTGAAGCCGTGTCGCGGTACGCCGTCGCGCAGTGCATGACGCTCGGCATTGGTG
>JAEXRB010000083.1 GCA_023438325.1 Pseudomonadota bacterium
GGCAGCTTCGAGGCTTCAAACAGGGTCCCGCTGGTGAGCGTGGTCTGATGCCGGCACGCACGGCATTGGTAGTAGATGCGGCCCTCGCGACGGAAGCGCGAGCGCGCCCTGCCGTTGCAGCAAGGGCTGCGGTAGCCCTGCGGCCAGCGCGCCTTGTACAGCGACCGGTAGCACTTGGCTTCGGTGCCGTAGCGCTCGAAGAACTCGGCCATCGACAGGCCCTGCTGGAATTGCACCCGATTCATCGCCATGGTCGAACTCCTAGTCGGAATAGGGCCCCATGCTGCACTCACTCCATCTCAAATCCTGCGACAGCTGGCTGAGGTTCGACGCTAATCAGGAAAGCCCATGCCATCAATAGCGTCACCAAGCAGGCGACGTAACGGATGCGTGCATGCATTTGAATCGAAGGGATATGGGTCCGAATCAATTCGCGAGCGTCAATTTCACCAGACATGATTCTTCCTCCTGTTTTCGGTAGCACTCCGCCATTACCGAGGTCGACCGTAGTCCACGCGTACGCGGTCTGGCCAACGAGAAAATCTCATGCGATAGTGAAAAAAAGTGAACTCTACGTGAGGACAGGAAAAGTCCTATGGCGACAAACACTCCCCCTGCCCAATAACGGGAGGTACAGCATTTCCCGTGCCGCCCGGCAGTTCGCCATATCCGCCATCGGATCAAAAGCCATGAACCGAAAGGCACACCTCGCCAGAAGAACCTCCCTGCGCATGCAGCAGCTCGACATGTTCTTGAAATTGATGGAAACCGTTTCGATACGGGCCACTGCCGACATCATGGGGCTGACCCAATTCGCCGTTTCCAAATCGCTGAAAGAACTTGAAAGCACGATCGGCACCGCGCTTTTCGAACGAACCGCCTCCGGATTGCGCCCGACGACCGACAGCATGCTGCTGGAGCGCTATGCACAGGACGTCATCCATGGATTCAACCAGCTGAATCGGGAACTGCATGCCCAGACCAGCAAAAACGAGAACCCGTTGAATGTCGGAGCCACTGCCGGTGGCGCGCATTTGTTGCTGATGCGTCTGATACGGCGATCCCTTGGGGCACCGCCAGTCCGCATCGCAGCCAGGATCGAAGAGAGCCATGGCTTGGTCGAGAGGCTGGCCGATGGCGCATTGGATGTCGTCATTGCTTATGCCGTGACGGTGCCTCACCCGTCCAGGATATGCAGCGTGCCGGCGGGGCATGACAGCATCGTGGCTGTCGCCCACCCCCTGCATCCGGTATTTCAGGATGTGCGTGCCTATCACCACCATCCCTGGATGCTGCCCGTTGCTGGCGAGCCGATCCGGCAGTTGATCGAGCAACGAATGGCCGAAGCCGGGCATGCCTTGCCGAAGGCGCTGGTGGAAAGCTCGCTGGGCCTGACGGAGCCAGGATTGGCGATGCGCGACGATGTGATGGTCTGGACGACACGCGCAGTCGCCGCCCCGTGGATCGCGCGTGGCGATCTGCGCTGCGTCGAGCTGCCATTCCTAACGCCGATGCTGAGTTATTGCGCCATGCGCCTGCGCAAACACCGTTTGCCGATGACGGGTTTCACCATGTGGATGGAACTGTTGCGCGAACTGCGCATGCGTCACTACCGACTGCATCGGAAAACACAGCTGAGCGCATGATGTTGCGCACCGATGCCTGCGGAAACGCGCTCAGGTCGTTACGCGTTCCGCAGGCAGGGGAAAATCAAAGGTCGATGCTGCGTACAGGCAGCTTGATGCGCTCGCCCGGATCTTCAGCCACGCGCGCGCTGTGGGTTTGCCCGCCATAGCTGTAGACGATGTCATAGCCCACTACCTTCGAGGTGGCGTCGTTGACCATCTCGCATTGGCGTTCGATGCGGGTTTCGGTCTTCTTGCCCTGCTGGTTTTCCTGAATTTTGCGGCCAGCAGCTGCACCGGCCACGGCGCCGGCGATGCGGGCCGCATCGCGCCCCCTGCCATCACCGACCTGATTGCCGATGGCGCCGCCGACAATCGCACCGATCGCGGTGCCGGCAATCTTGTTCTCATCCTTGGGAGCGACCTGGTAGACCACCTCCACGTCGCGACAAACCTCCTGCGGGTTGTCCACCGACTGGCGCACCGGCGTCACACTGACCACTTGCGCGTACTGGGCGGAAGATGGCGCCGGTTTCGGCGCGGGCGCCTTGGGTGCCACGGGCGCCGCGGGTGCCGCCGGCGCGACGGGTGCTGCCGGTTGCGTTGCAACGGCTTCGGTCGGCGCCACCGGAGGAGGCGCTTCGGGTGTCAGTGCGGCTTGGACAGGTGGTTGTTCTGCCGAGACCTGCCCTGTTGGAGCCTGTTCGGCCGGCGGTGCATTCACCACGGGCGCATCGTCGCGGCATGCCGCCATCAGCAGGCAGGCAGCGGAAAGGGTTACCGGCAGGAGCCACGTGTTACGGATCTTGTTCATCGGAGAATCCTCTTAAGGGCGTCTCGGGGAAGGTTCCGGCCCGGCAAGACCAAGGCTGTGGCAGCGACATTACGCGTTCTTGCCTGAATGTTCAGCGGCTCGCGCAACCCATCCGCGCCGACTCGATACCAGCGCCCGCCGTCACGTCGCACGGCCTCCATCCGCGCCGCGCCGGTCGCGGTGTCACGCTCGGGATAAACCTGTATCGC
>JAEXRB010000132.1 GCA_023438325.1 Pseudomonadota bacterium
GCGCTGCAACTGGACCTGACCGGCCACGCCATCAAGATCGACGATCAGTGCCGCACCTCGATGCGCAACGTCTGGGCCATCGGCGATGTCGCCGGCGAACCGATGCTGGCGCACCGCGCCATGGCACAAGGCGAAATGGTGGCCGAGATCATCAGCGGCAAGAAGCGTCGCTTCGTGCCTGCCGCCATCCCGGCGGTGTGCTTCACCGATCCGGAAGTCGTCGTCGTGGGCCTGTCGCCAGATGAAGCCAAGGCGCAAGGCATCGCGATCAAGACCGCGCTGTTCCCGTTCGCCGCCAATGGCCGCGCCATGACGCTGGAATCCACCGACGGCTTCGTGCGCGTGGTCGCGCGCGAGGGCGATCACCGCATCCTCGGCTGGCAGGCCGTGGGCGCAGCGGTGTCCGAGCTTTCCATCGCGTTCGTGCAATCCATCGAAATGGGCGCCACGCTGGAAGACATCGCCGCCACCATCCATCCCCATCCCACCCTCGGCGAAGCCGTGCAGGAAGCGGCGCTGCGTGCACTCGGCCACGCCCTGCACATCTGATCGCCACCACGCCTCTCCCACATTCTGCGAGACCGCCATGAGCATCCCGTTCCAGACCCTTCCTTCCACCCATCCCAAATCCGATGCCGAGCGCGATGCCTGCCTGGCCAATCCCGGCTTCGGCCAGTTCTTCACCGACCACATGGTCACCATCGACTGGGATTCCGAACAGCAATGGCACAACGCCCACGTCCACGCCTACGGCCCGCTCACGCTTGATCCGGCCGCCTCGGTGCTGCACTACGGCCAGGAAATCTTCGAAGGGCTGAAGGCCTTCCGCCATGCCGATGGCTCGATCTGGAGCTTCCGCCCCGAAGCCAACGGCGAGCGCCTGCAACGCTCGGCACGCCGCCTCGCGCTGCCGGAGCTGCCCGTGGATACCTTCGTGGAATCGATCCGCCAACTGGTGAAAACCGATGCGGCATGGGTGCCGTCGGGTGGCGAATCCAGCCTCTACCTGCGCCCCTTCATGATCGCCAACGAAGCCTTCCTCGGCGTGCGTGCAGCGCAGAAGGTGGCCTACTACGTCATCGCCAGCCCGGCGGGCGCGTATTTCAAGGGCGGCGTGAAGCCGGTTTCGATCTGGCTCTCGCGTGATTACTCCCGCGCCGGCCGTGGCGGCACCGGTGCGGCCAAGTGCGGCGGCAACTACGCCGCCTCGCTCCTGCCGCAGAAAGAAGCCTATGCCAATGGCTGCGCGCAGGTGCTTTTCCTCGACGGCGAGCACGGCAAGTACATTGAAGAACTCGGCGGCATGAACGTGTTTCTGGTGAAGCGCGATGGCAGCGTCATCACGCCCGAACTTTCCGGCAGCATCCTGGAAGGCATCACCCGCCTGTCGGTGATCCAGTTGCTGCGCGATCGCGGCGTTTCCATCACCGAGCGCCGCATCGAGGTGCAGGAATGGATCGACGGCGTGGCGTCCGGCGACATCGTGGAAACCTTCGCCTGCGGCACCGCTGCCAGCATCTCGCCCATCGGCGTGCTCAAAGGCACCGATTTCTGCGTCGGCGACGCCGAGGCGGCACCGGGCGAACTCACCATGTCCATCCGTGCCGAATTGCTCGATATCCAGTACGGCCGCAAGCCCGATGTGCACGGCTGGTTGACCTGTCTGGTTCCGGCCGCCTGAGGTACGTCGCGATGCGCGCACGGCGTGCTTGAAGCAGGCCTGCCGCATCACCTGGCTTCAAGCTGAAGTGCATCGTCGCGGCATCGGCAACAACAAGAAACCCGCGCCTTGAGCGCGGTTTTTTTGTGCGTGGCAACCGGCAAGGCCGACGCGACTCCATCGCGCCGGCCTTGAAGCATCAGGCCCGGCGTCGCAGCGCCACCGCGCCGCCCAACATCATCGCAAGCAACAACCAGGCCATGATGCTGCCCGCTGGCACCAGCACTGCGGCTGTCACGGCGCCACGACCGCTCAGCGTCGCCTCTGCCGTACCCACGTCCGCCGTGATCGTGATCACCTGCGAGAAGCTGCCCTGCATCGTCGGGCTGAAGCTGTAGATCACCGTGCAGGTGGCACCCGCCGCCAACGTGAAAGGTGTCGCGCCGCAACTGCCGCCGGCCACCATCGCGAACGGCGCGAGCGCTGCCGTGATGTCGGTCACTTGCAGCGGGCCTGTGCCGGTATTGGTGATGGTCAACACTTGTTGCGTGCTGCTGCCGATGGCTTGATCGCCAAATCCCAGCGTGGCACTCGACGCGCCGACCACGCCCTGCACACCTTCACCGCTCAGCGTGCTCGTCCCTGCGCCGTCTGCACCGGCATCGGCCGTGATCGTCTGGCTCGCCATCCCCGAGGCAATCGGCGTGAAGGTGTAATCCAGCGTGCAGCTGGCACCGCCTGCAATCGAGATCGGCAACGCACCGCAACTACCGCCGGTGGCCGCAAAGGGCGCAGCCGCCGCAGTCAGCGACGTCACACTCAAGGCCACGCCTCCGCTGTTCCCCAACGTCACCGTCATCGCTGCCGAGGTATCACCGAGCGCGATCTGGCCGAAGCCCACCGCAGATGGTGTCACCGTCAATGCGCCCGGCGCCAGAATGGTGTCCGAATCGGTGGCCGAGTTGTTGCCCGGGGTTGGATCGGTCATGCCTGCCGGCGCGGATACGGTGGCGGTGTTGCTCAACGTGCCCGTAGCCGCGGCATCGATGGTGCAACTGGCGGTGTAGGTGGTGCTGCCGCCTGCCGGCAGGTTCACCGTGTCGTTGATGTTGCCGCTGCCGCTCGCAGTGCAGGTGCCGCCGCCCGCGCCTACGCACGTCCAAGTGCAGGTGAGCGAAGCCGGGAACGTGTCGGCCACGGTGGCACCTAGCGCATGGCTCGGGCCGACGTTGCTGGCGATGATCGTGTAGGTAGCGCTGCCGCCTGCAACCACACTGGTCACACCATTGCTCTTGGTGATCGACAGATCCGCCACCGGCGTCAACGTGTCGGTGTCGGTGGCCGAGTTGTTGCCCGGGGTTGGATCGGTCATGCCTGCCGGCGCGGATACGGTGGCGGTGTTGCTCAACGTGCCCGTGGCCGCGGCATCGATGGTGCAACTGGCGGTGTAGGTGGTGCTGCCGCCTGCGGGCAGGTTCACCGGGTCGTTGATGTTGCCGCTGCCGCTCGCAGTGCAGGTGCCGCCGCCCGCGCCCACGCACGCCCAGGTGCAGGTCAGGCTGACCGGGAAGGTATCGGCCACGGTGGCGCCAGTCACCGGATCGGGGCCCACATTGCTGGCCGTGATCGTGTACGTCACGCTGCTGCCCGGCACGGCGTTGGTCACGCCATCGGTCTTGGTGATGGAAAGGTCGGCTTCCGGCGGGGGAATAACACCGAACGTATCGAGCGCAGAGGCCCCGGCATTGGGAGATACGGTCAGGCCTTCGGTAAGAACGGTAATCAGGTAGTCGCCATCTGCCTCAACTCCGAAATTGAACTCGACATAGGTGCTCGCGCCGTTGGCCAGCGGTGCCGTCGTCGTGATGACGCCTTCGGCCAGGCTCGAATTGAGACCACCGCCAAGGAGCTGCGCCGGCGGGGTCTGCAAGGTGAGCGCCTGCGAGGTGATATTCGTGGTATCGGTCAGCACGATGTTCTGCGTGGGCGAATTGAGCACGCGCAGATCGGCCGAACCCACCGGCACCGAACCGCCCGTGAGCGTCGTGATTCCAACGATGCGGAAGCGCATCGCGACGAACGGGAGGCCCGAGGTGTTGGTATACCTGCGCCGGAACTTCATCGTGCCTTCCGCACCGTTCGTCACCGGCGTGAAATCCCTGACCAGGTTCGGCGCGGCATCGGCCGCCTGCAAGGGGTCGATGACGTCGGAGTCCAACCCTGCGCCGGTATGCAGCGGCGCACTGGTGGTGGTGAAAGCCGTCATCGTGGTGCCACGCTCCGGCC
>JAEXRB010000233.1 GCA_023438325.1 Pseudomonadota bacterium
TGCTTGCCGATCCAGCCCAGCCCGGCGTTGCGTGCGATGGCGCGTTCCAGTACCGGGGCCGAATCCACGAAAGCGCGATAACCGAACGGGCCGATGCGTGCGGCCAGGCGATCGGCAAGTTTCTGCAAGCGGTTGCGCATCAGTTTGTGATAATCGCGGCCCAGCGCATAGCGGGCGACATAGGCGCGCTCGCCGTCGTTGAGGGTGTCCCATGCCGCTTCCGGGGCGGCATCGCCATAGTCCAGCCGCACCGAAATCAGTCGCAGGGTGCCTTCCACCAGCCGCTCCGGATTGGCGCGCAGCTCGGCATGGCGCGCCATGTAATCCATTTCGCCATGCATGCCTTCAGCCAGCCAGCGATCCAGATGCAGCGCATCGCTGCGCACATTGGTATCGCTGATGCCCAGCTGCTGGAAGCCGAGTTCGGCAGCCCAGTCGCGCAGCTGGGCAACAAGCTGTGCTGGATCAGGCTGTACGGAAGCGGGCAGGTGAAGGTCGGCGGACATGCTTTCAGTTTCGCACGGGGCGAGTCGCTAGAATTGCATCATGGACAAGCCCCTTCCGTTGTATCGCTGCGAGGACGTGCGTGCTTTCGAGGCACGTGCGATGCAGCAAGATGGCATCGATGCCTATGCATTGATGAGTCGCGCGGCCGCAGCGGCATTCGCGCGGATGAAGCTGGACTGGCCGATGGCGCGGCGCATCTGCGTGGTGTGCGGGCGAGGCAACAACGGCGGCGATGGTTTGGTGCTGGCACGACTGGCACGCATGGCCGGTCTGCAGGTGCATCTGGTGGTTGGCACGAACGAGCCACCAACCATCGAACCGGCCGCGCGTGCCTATTCGCACTGGCGCGAGACAGGCGGCGAGGAAATCGTGTTTTCGCCCGGCGATGTGTTGCCTGATGCCGACGTGATCGTCGATGCCCTGTTCGGCATCGGGTTGTCGCGTCTGCCTGAAGGTATTGGCGCCGCATTGATCGGTGCGATCAATGCTTCGGGGCGGCCGGTATTGGCGATCGATGTGCCATCGGGCCTGGATGCCGACAGCGGCAGCGCCACCGGTGTGGCGGTGAAGGCCACGCGGACCGTATCGTTCATTGCACACAAGCGCGGTCTGTTCACCGGGCGCGGGCGTGCGCTGGCCGGGCCGGTGGAACTGGCAACGCTGGATGTGCCGCAGGAAACCCGCACCAGCCGGCCGCCGGCCGCGTGGCTGGTCGGCAGCAATCAGCTCGGACGTTGGCTGCGGCCGCGTGCGCGCGATGCGCACAAAGGCGATCACGGTCGCGTGCTGGCCATCGGCGGCGAACATGGTTACGGCGGCGCGATTCGCTTGTGCGCGGAAAGTGCCTTGCGCTGCGGCGCGGGTTTGGTGACCGTGGCCACGCGTGAAAGCCATGTCGCGCCGATGCTCGCAGCAAGGCCGGAAGCCATGCCGCACGCGGTGGAGGATGCCCCGGCGCTGCGCCTGCTGGCGGCCAATGCCGATGTGCTTGCGCTGGGGCCGGGGTTGGGTCGCAGCGAGTGGTCGCAGGCGCTGTTCCATGCCGCCGTGGCACTTGGCCTGCCCTCGGTGATCGATGCCGATGCACTCAATCTTCTGGCAATCACCCAGACACGCGTTCCGGAAGCCGTGCTCAGTCCGCATCCGGGTGAGGCCGCACGTTTGCTCGGCACGGATGTGCCGACGGTGGAGTGCGATCGCTTCGCGGCAGCGCAAGCCTTGGTCGAACGCTTCGATGCCGTGGTGGTGCTGAAAGGTGCCGGCAGCATCATTGCCGCGCCCGGGGAAGTGCCGATGGTGATTGGTGCGGGCAATCCGGGCATGGCCAGCGGTGGCATGGGCGATGTGCTGACCGGTGCCATCGCGGCGTTGTGTGCCCAGGGTTTGAGCTTGTTCGAGGCCGCCTGCGCGGGCGCGCTGCTGCATTCGGCGGCGGCCGATGCCGCTGCACGCGAGAGCGGTGAGCGCGGCTTGCTGGCCTCGGATCTGTTTCCACATCTGCGTCGGTTGGCCAATCCGTGAACGCACTGACCCTTGCCACGCCGGACGATACCGACGACCTCGGCCGAGCGCTGGCGCAGCATCTGCCCGCCGGTCATGTCGTGATGTATCTGGACGGAGATCTGGGCGCCGGCAAAACCACCACGGCGCGGGCATTGCTGCATGCGCTCGGCATCACCGGCGCGGTGCGCAGTCCCACCTACACCTTGATCGAGCGTTACGACAGCCCACAGGGCGAAGTCGCCCATCTGGATCTTTATCGCATCGCCGATCCGGAAGAACTGGAATACCTCGCCCTCGACGAATTGGCCGAGCGCGCACGCGTGTGGCTGATCGAATGGCCGCAGCGTGGGCAGGGCGCACTGCCCGCGGCGGACCTGATCCTGCGCCTGCGCGTGGAAGGTCATGGCCGGTGCGCGCTGCTGGATGCGACTTCGCCGCGCGGCAAGGCATGGGCCGATGCGGTGCTGGAGGCGATGCAAGCCCGCCCAACTCGCAAATCCGCGCAGCCAGTGCCTTGATAAATATGGGAAATCAACGGATTTTCCGATTGCGCGGAACGGGCGATTCCTGCTGTATTTGCACTGCATCACACATTCAGGTTTGAGCAGGGAGGCGGGCGTATCCTTCGCCCGGGATGAAGAAGTCGGTTTAAGACCATGGTTTATCAGGGGAAAGTGCTTGCGTTTTTGCCGTGCTTGATGGTTGAATCCGCGTCATGACGCGGTTTTCTGCCCTCATCGTGCGTGCTCTGGCGTGCCTGACCGTCGTATCGGCGGCATCGGGCGTGCTGCAAGCGGCTGAAATCCAGGCGCTTCGCGTCTGGGCCGGGCCGGATCACACGCGCGTCGTGTTCGATGTCTCCGGGCCGCTCGACTACAAGATTTTCAGTCTGGAAAACCCGCACCGCCTGGTGCTGGACATCAGTGGCTCCCGCCTGGCCGAAGGTTTCGTCACGCCGGAAGGTTCCGGAGTGCTCGGCGGCGTGCGCACAGGCAAGCAGGGCGAGCGTGACGTGCGCGTGGTGTTCGATCTCAGCGAAGGCGTGCGGCCCAAGAGTTTCCTGCTGCCGCCGGCCGACAAGCTCGGGCATCGCCTCGTCGTCGATCTGCATCCCAACATGGCGCGTGCCACACCGGTGGTGCGCACCGTGCAGGAAGCCGTGCCGGCGACCGAGCGCAAGGTCGTCATCGCCATCGATGCTGGCCATGGCGGCGAGGATCCAGGCGCGCGCGGCGCTTCCGGCAAAACCTGGGAAAAGCACATCACGCTGGCCGTGGCGCGTGAGCTCAAGCGCCAGATCGATGCCGAGCCGGGCATGGAAGCGGTGCTGATCCGCGATGGCGACTATTTCATTCCCCTGCAGAAGCGCTACCAGAAGGCACGTGAAGCACGCGCCGACCTGTTCGTTTCCCTGCATGCCGATGCCTTCCACAAATCCACGGCGTCCGGTTCTTCGGTATTCGTGCTGTCCACGCGCGGCGCCTCGAACGAAGCCGCGCGCTGGCTGGCCGCGAGCGAGAACAAATCCGATCTGGTGGGCGGTGTTTCGCTGGAGGACAAGGACAACACGCTGGCTGCGGTGCTGCTCGATCTTTCCCAGAGCGCCACGATGAAGGCTTCCGACGACGTGGCCAACCATGTGTTGGATGCGATGAAGCGCCTGGGCAAGACGCACAAACCGCATGTGGAGCGCGCCAATTTCGTGGTGCTGCGTTCGCCGGATGTGCCGTCGATGCTGGTGGAAACGGCCTTCATCAGCAATCCGGCCGAAGAAAAGAAACTCAACGATCCGGCTCACCGCAGCAAGTTGGCTTCGGCGCTGGTCGAGGGCATGCGCGATTACTTCTCCGTGCAGCCTCCGCCGGGTACCTGGCTGGCGGCGAACGCCAAGCCACGCCAGCGGCATCATGTGGTGAGTCGTGGCGAAACCTTGAGCCTCATCGCGCAGCGTCATGGCATCACCTTGGCCAGCCTGCGCTCGGCCAATGCGATCAAGGGCGATGTGGTGAAGGTGGGCGACCGTCTGACCATTCCGCTGGCGGTCGGGCCGGGCTAACCCAGTTCGATGTGATCCTGCCCGAGAAATTCGCCGAGGGCATCGATCACGGCACCGAGTCGTTCCGTTTGTGCCGAGGCGTTGAGGCGATCCCGATTAACGTTCTCGATGCGGCCATAAAGCGTCTGCCGCAGCTGATCCTCACTGCGCACCCGTTGCAGCAAATCTTCCAGCACGCGGGAAAATTCACTCGGCGTGGGCGACAGTGCGGTGCTTTCCAGCAGCGTCGAGAGCGCGGCGAACAGCGGCAGTGCATCCTGCCCCAGCCCGTAATCTTCCGGGCGATAGTCCAGGAAGGCGCGTTGCGCATCCGTCCAGATCCGGAAGCTCGCCCGCGCCAGTGAGTGATACAGCGGCGTTTCGGACATCAGCACCAGCAGCAAATGACGTGCGTTGGCAATGCCGATGCCCGCGCCCTGCTGCCAATGCCCGCTGGTGATGAACTGATGCAGGCGGATCTGGTCGGCAAAATCAGCCGCTTGCAGTTGATCCAGAATCAGTATGGTGCGCTCGCCTTCCGAATATGCACAGGCTTCGGTCACGGCACGTTCCAGTGCGCTCATCGGCAGCTCCAATGCCGCAGGTTCGGCATCGTCGTCTGCTCCCATGACGGGCATGGGGTGTGGTGGTTCGGCACGGCTGAAGTCGTGGTAGATCGCATGCGGGTACTCAAGCGCATGCGCCAGCGCGGTGGCGAACGCGGTCTTGCGGCGGCCGGCCGCACCATCCACGTGCAGCACGCGCAGTTGCGACACCTCGCTGTCGAACAGGCAGCGCAATGCGAAGTCATAGTCGTCGTTGGATTCAAAGCCGTGGCGGGCAAGGGCGTGGCGCAAGTTCATGGGCATCCTCCGGATATCCGGCACGATAACCGCAGCCTTGCCCGGAGGCGAAGACACAGGTCATGCCGGCATGCCATGCCGCGCCGGGTGGCGGGCACTGCCGTTATCATTCGCGCCATGGAAAACACCTGCGATGTCCTGATCGTCGGCGGCGGCCTCGTTGGCAGCAGCCTGGCCTGTGCGTTGGAGGGGGCGGGCCTGCGCGTGACACTGGCCGAGGCCGTGCCGCCCGTCGTTGCCGCGCCGCCGAGTTTCGATGAGCGCAATCTCGCATTGGCTCGCGCCAGCGCCAACGCGCTTTCCGCGCTGGGGGTGTGGCGGCATCTGGCCTCACCACCTGCGCCGATCCATCACATCCATGTCTCCAGCCGGGGCGATTTCGGTGCGGTGCGGCTGGATGCCGCTGCACGCCGAATGGATGCCTTCGGCCATGTCGTGGTGGCGCGCGAACTCGGCCAGGCGCTTGAAGCACGCCTGGTCGAACTGCACGACACCGAGCGGTTGCGCCCGGTGCGCGTGGGCGGCATCGAAGTGCTGGCGGATGGTGTTCGAGCCAGCATCGAACACGAAAATGGCACTCGTGCGCTTCACGCCCGCCTGCTCGTCGCCGCCGATGGCACCGATTCGGCATTGCGCGGCGCACTTGGCATAGGCGCGGACGTGCTCGATTACCGGCAAACCTTGTTCGTTGCCGTTGCCCAAGCCAGCAGGGCGCCGCCCGATACCGCCTACGAGCGATTCACGCCGGATGGGCCGGTGGCCTTGCTGCCGCTGGGTGGTGGCCGACTTGGCAGCGTCTGCACGGTGCCTGCGGAGCAAGCCGATAGTGTCGCGGCGCTGGATGATGCCGGTTACCTGGCACTTCTCCAGCAGCGTTTCGGCTGGCGTGCGGGGCGTTTTTCCCGCGTCGGCAAGCGCAGCGCGTATCGCATGCGCAAAGTGACCGCACAGCGTCTCGTCGCGCCTCGCGCCGTGCTGATCGGCAATGCGGCGCAAACCCTGCATCCCATTGGCGCGCAGGGTTTCAACCTTGGCTTGCGCGATGCGTTGACACTGGCTGAGCTCATCACGCGCGCCCATGCCGAAGGCGGCGACATCGCATCGCCCAAGTTGCTCTCGGCCTATGCCGCGCGCCGCGCGCCGGATCGCGACGCCACAGTGGCCATGAGCGACGGGCTGGTGCGGCTTTTCTCCAATACGTTCGCCCCGTTGCGCCTGCTGCGTTCGGCTGGATTCGTTGCGCTGGATCGCGTGCCGGGATTGGCCGACGGACTGGTGTCCGATGCGATGGGCTATGGTCACGATGTATCGCATTGGGCGCAGGAGCAGGTGGCATGAGCCGTCGCAGATTGGATGCCATCGTCATCGGCGCGGGCCTGGTCGGTTCGGCTGCCGCACTCGGGCTGGTACGCGCCGGCCTGCGCGTGGCCATCGTCGAAGCCCGCGCCCCTGCGCCATGGCAGGCCGATGCGCCACCCGATCTGCGCGTGTTCGCGATCTCGCCGGCGTCCAGCGACCTGCTCGCCGAACTCGGAGTATGGCCGGCGATCGCTGCTGCGCGCGTGGCGCCTTATCGCCACATGCGTGTGTGGGATGCCGCGGCGCCGGACGACGGCGTTGCCTTTCATGGTCAGGATATCGGCGCGTCCTGTCTGGGCCACATCGTCGAGCAATCACTGATTCAATCCGAACTGTGGCGCGCCATCGTGGCCGACACGCGCATCGTGCGGCACTGCCCGGCCCGCGTCGTCGGAGTCGAGCAGGGCGAGCACGGTATCGGCGTGGAACTGGAAGACGGAACGCACGTGCATGCCTCGTTGCTGGTGTGCGCGGATGGGGCGGCCTCGCCAATGCGCGAGCGCCTCGGCATCGCCACCCGGGGCCGCGACTACGGAGCACAGGGCGTGGTCGGTTTCATCCGTACCGAGCGCCCTCACGAAAACACTGCCTGGCAGCGCTTCCTGCCCAGTGGCCCGCTGGCTGTGCTGCCCTTTTCCGAAGGGCGCAGTTCTATCGTCTGGAGCTTGCCCGATGATGAGGCCCGGCGTGTGCTGGCGCTCGACGATGCCGCATTCGCGCGCGAACTCGAACGCGCCTTCGGCAGCCGCCTCGGCACGATGACGCCCGTTTCGCCCCGTGCCGGATTCCCGTTGCGCCTGAAACTGGCCGAAAAATACAGCGCAAATCGCGCTGTCCTCATCGGCGATGCGGCCCACGGCGTGCACCCGCTGGCCGGGCAGGGCGTCAACCTCGGGTTTCAGGATGTGGCCGAGCTGCTGAACCTGGCGCGTACCGCCCACGCCGCCGGGAAGGACATCGGCGCCCCTGCGCTGCTTTCCCGCTACGCCCGCCGCCGTAAAAGCGATACCACGATGGCCGCCTATGCCTTCGACGGCATCGAGCGCCTGTTCGGCAGCGATGCCGTCCTGCCCACCCTGCTGCGCGGCCCGGCACTGGGGTTGGTAGACAAACTTCCGCCGCTCAAACGGTTTTTCATGCAACACGCCAGCGGCCGCTGACGCCAGCCCGCCGGCCCCCCGCCGCCCCGCGCCACAATTCGTTGCGATCATCGGCATCCGCCAGCCGGCCATCGGCCCGGGCTGGCGTGGCGGATCGCCTTCACATAGGTTAACGCAGTCATAACAGGAGTCAGTCATGAATCCTCGGCGAGTATCAACACGTCCGATGTCCGGTTACACCTTGGTGGAGCTGGTCATCACCATCGCCATCGTTGCCATTCTTGCGACCATTGCCCTGCCGAGCTTTGCGCGAGTCATTGCAAGCAATAGCGTGGTTTCCGGCGTCAATGAATTCATCGCGGCAGTAAATCTGGCGCGGATGGAGGCTGTTCGGCGGGGAAGCCGAACAGGAATCTGTGCGAGTGACAATGGAAGCACTTGTGGGACGGATTGGGATGCGGGCTATATGGTTTATGCCGCGAGTTCGGGAACACCGGCCGTCATTACTCCGTTGCGAGCAGGAAAAATGAGTTCGAGAAATACACTGACTGGCAGCGCGAACGACATAAAGTTTACCAGTCGCGGACTGAGAGATGGCAGTGATGCCGCCCTTTCTTACAAGCCGAAGGACGAAAACTACGTCGATCAACTGCAGCGGTGTCTCATTGTTTCCGCAACAGGATTCGTGACATCAAAGGAGGGTGGGTGCTCATGAATATCAGGTTCGGAAAGGGCAGGCAGGGCTTCAG
>JAEXRB010000256.1 GCA_023438325.1 Pseudomonadota bacterium
GTGGTATGCCTTCATGCTGAAACAGTTGGGTGTGGATTGACGCGATTCTGATTCAAGCGGTGATGTCCAACGGCCAACCTCCGGGTTGGCCGTTGGCGTTTCAGAGCCAGCCCTTCTGCCGCGCCAAACGATGCGCTTCGATGCGATTGGCAACGCCGAGCTTTCCGATGCACTCGGAAAGATAGTTGCGCACGGTGCCTTGCGAGAGATTCAGCTCGATCGCGATTTCCCCGGCAGAGCGACCTTCGCCGGCCAATCGCAGCACCTGCCGCTCGCGTTCGTTCAATGGATCGGCTTCCGACCATGCCTCCAGTGCCAGTTGCGGATCGATCGCGCGACCACCACGGTGGACGGTGCGCAAGGCCTCGGCCAGTTTTTCGGCGGGCGCGTCTTTCAGCAAGTAGCCGGCCACGCCTGAATCCAGTGCTCGCCGCAGGAACCCGGAACGTGCGAACGTGGTGACGATCACCACCTTCACCGACAAGCCGTGATGCTGCACCCGGCGTGCCAATTCCAATCCGCTGGCGCCGGGCATTTCGATGTCGGTAACGAGGATGTCCGGCGTGAGCCTGCGAAGTTCATTCCATGCCGCATCGCCATCGGCCACGGCCGCGATCACCTCGATGTCCGGCTCCATGCCGAGCAGCGCAGCAAGCGCACCGCGCACCATGGCCTGATCTTCAGCGAGCAGGATGCGGATCATGCGGTGGTGTGGTTGCGGATGTGGCAGGCCTCTGGAGGACATCGATGGTCGTGCGCGAGGTGTCTTCCAGTTTCAGTCGAATCGTCAATTGCGTGCCTGACTGGTGGGCACTGTCGATGTGCAGCTTGCCGCCCAGTGCCTCCAAGCGCTCGCGCATGCCGGTCAGTCCGTTTCCGGGCGTTGTTGCGCCACCGCGGCCATCATCGGCAATGCGCAGCAATAGTTCGTTGCCATCCAGGGTGAAGTGGATATCGGCGCGGCGCGCATGGGCATGGCGCTGGATATTGGTGGCCGCTTCGCGCACGGTCATGGCCAACGTGTTCTCGATCTCGGCGGGCAGCAGGGTGGCGGACATTCCTGCGTCCAGATGGTAGTCGAATGCGATGCCATCGGTTTCCAGCAGCAACTTGGCGGATGCCAGCTCGGCAGCAAGGCCTGCGGTGCGGATGCCGCTCACGGCACGGCGCACCTGCGCCAACGCATCGCGCGCGACATGACTGACATCGGCAATTTCGCTGCGTGCGGCGGCTGGGTCATGCTCGATCAGGCGCGCGGCGAGATCCGATTTCAGTGCCACCAATGAGAGCGTGTGCCCGAGCAGGTCATGCAGGTCGCGACCGATGCGTTCTCGCTCGGCCAGTGCGGCCAGACGACGTACTTCTTCGTGTGAAAGTTTCAGCGCCGCATCGCGCTGCTGGTTGATGCGATCCAGCATGACGATCACGCCGATGATGGACGTGACCGTGGGGATCCATACCAGTGCTTGCCACGGGTAACCGATGTGCGAGGCGTAGAAGATCAGCGCCACGTTGAGTGTTACCAGCCACGCCAGATAGCCATACGTGCCGCCCGCGCGACGTGGCTGCATCATCACGCAGCCGAACACGAAATAGGACAGGCCGGACGGATACCACGGCAGCAGCCCGAAGCTCAGCGCGACCATCGCCAGAGCACTCAGGTGGGCAGGGCGCGGCGCGGCAAAAACCGAGATCAGGTAGAGAGCCAGAAACAGCGGGTAGGAAAACGCGGTGAGCGCGAACCAGCGTGCCGTGAATCCGTAATCGCCGCCGGAAAACAACGGCGTCAGGAACACCCAGATCGACCAGATCAGATGCACCATCACCAGCCACGGTGAACGCCCTGCACGCAATTCGTGATCGGCGAGCGAGTCGCGAGCCGGAATGAGCCAGTGGCACGGGCCGGGCGTGGAAGTCTGCGGGTTCATGGTTCGAGCATCGATGCAATCGATGTGATCTCACCGCGCCAGCCGGCGCAATGCAAGCACAAAGAACACCGTCGTCACCGCCAAAAGTATCCCGACATGCAGGGCCAGCGGCCAACCGGCATCGGCGCCGATGACCTTCAGCGCGGTTTGGCTCAGGTGCCAGGCCGGCCACAGTGGCGCGAGCGTGGTGAATACGCCGGGCAACATCGACAACGGCATCCACAGTCCGGAGAGGAAGGCCATCGGCAGGTACACCATGTTGATGACTGCGACCGCCGCCGATCCGGAAAAGTGCGCGCCGAGCCATAGCCCGATGGCAGCGAAAGGCAGCACGCCGATCACGTTGATCGCGAACAGGGCGAGCCATTGCAGCGGGGCGAGCGACACCCCCGCGAACGGGGCCGCCAGCAGCATCAGCAACAGCGACATGATGGCGGCAAACAGCGCCGCCATGGACATCTTTGCGACGAGGTAGGCCCCGCGTGGCATCGGCAGGGCGCGCTTGAGCGTGAGCAAGCCTTGCTCGCGATCCTCGGCCACCACCACGCCGAAGCCGAACAGTGCCACGCCCATCACGCCGAACACGCCGTAGTTGGCGAGCAGGAAAGTGGCGGCATGGG
>JAEXRB010000283.1 GCA_023438325.1 Pseudomonadota bacterium
CGGGGAACTTGGGGATCGAGGCCAATGGCGCAGCCTCGGACAAGGTGAGCTCGTCCAGTGTCTTGCCATAGTAGAACTCGGCCGCCGCGACGATGCCGTAGGCGCGATTGCCGAAGAAGCTCTTGTTGAGGTACAGCCCGAGGATTTCGTCCTTGGAGAGCTCGCGCTCCATCTTCAGCGCCAACAGCATCTCGCGGAACTTGCGCATGTAGTCGTATTCAGGGCGCAGGAAGAACATCCTGGCGACCTGCTGGGTGATCGTCGAGCCACCTGGGACACGCCGGTCGTCAGTGGTGGCCAACAGCCAGATGGCGCGGGTGACGCCGCGCCAGTCCACGCCGGGATGCTCGTAGAAGCGTGCATCCTCCAATGCGATGAAGGCCTGCTTCACCTGTTCGGGCACCGCCTCGATGCGCACCGGAGTGCGGCGTGTCTCGCCGAAAAGTGCCATCAGCTTGCCATCGGCGCTGTATACGCTCAGCGGCACTTGGTACTGGACATCGCGCAATGCCTGCACCGATGGCAGGCCGGGCGCCACCAGCCAGTACAACACGCCAAAGGCAGCGACTGCACTCAGGAACAGCGCGAAACCAAGGATGAACAGCCACTTCAGGATACGGCGGAGTCGGGACATTTTCGCGCTAATACCAAGGGTTTGCAGAAATTGTTAAGGGAGAGTATAGAATGTTCGCCTAGTCGCCAGATGGGGCTTGGCGAGGGGTGCGGAAGGGGCATTTTGCCGCATGAACGGATGGGCGCAGTGAGGGTGAAGGATGCCCCCTGTTGCCAAACCGTTAAGACTCGTTATTTAATGTGCCAACGCAAGAGTTGCTCGTAAGAGCCCGTTCGGAGGGGAGAAATCGTGGGGCTGTTCGCTACCAACACTACACCCCTGATTGGCGTGGACATCAGTTCCACGGCGGTCAAGTTGCTGCAGCTTGGTCAGGCTGGAGGCAAGTACCGCGTTGAGCACTATGCGGTCGAGCCTTTGCCGCCCAACGCGGTAGTCGAGAAGAACATCGTCGAAGTGGAAGCTGTTGGCGAGGCAATCAAGCGCGCATTGTCGCGTTCCGGTTCCCGCCTCAAGCAAGCCGCTGCGGCTGTCGCCGGGTCCGCTGTGATCACCAAGATGATCCCGATGCAGGCCAATCTGAGCGAGGACGATCTGGAAGATCAGGTTCAGGTCGAAGCCGCGCAGTATATTCCGTACCCGATCGAGGAGGTCAGTCTGGACTTCGAAGTGCTCGGTCCGGTCAAGGACAATCCGGAGATGGTCCAGGTGCTTCTGGCCGCTTCGCGCACCGAGAACGTCGAAGTGCGCCAGTCGGCGCTGGAGCTGGGTGGACTCACCGCCAAGGTCATCGATGTGGAAGCGTTCGCGATGGAGAACGCCTTCCGCCTGATTGCCGACCAGCTCTCCGTCCCCAAGGATGCGCTTGTGGCGCTGGTGGATGTCGGCGCGACAATGACCACGCTCAACGTGTTGCGCAACCAGCGCAGCATCTACTCGCGCGAGCAGGTTTTTGGTGGCAAGCAGCTCACCGACGAGGTGATGCGCCGCTACGGCCTTTCCTACGAAGAGGCCGGCCTGGCCAAGCGACAGGGTGGGTTGCCGGAAAGCTACGAAATCGAGGTGCTGGAGCCGTTCAAGGAAGCGATGGTTCAGCAGATTGGTCGTCTGCTTCAGTTCTTCTATGCCGGCAGCGAGTTCAACCGTGTCGACCAGATCGTTCTGGCCGGTGGCTGCGCTTCGATTCCGGGCATCGCTGAAATGGTGGAAGAGCAGATTGGCGTGCTGACCGTGGTCGCCAATCCGCTCGCCAACATGTCCCTGTCCTCGCGCGTGCAGGCGCAGGCGCTGGCGCAAGATGCGCCTGCGCTGATGATCGCCTGCGGGCTGGCCATGAGGAGCTTCGACTGATGGCAAAGATCAACCTCCTGCCGTGGCGCGCCGAACGCCGCAAACAACGCCAGAAGCAGTTCTACAGTCTGCTGGGTGGCGTCGCCATCGCGGCCGTACTGGCTGTCTTCGGCGTCAAGACGTACTACGACTCGCTGATTCAGGCGCAGCAGGCGCGCAACAGCTATCTGCAGGCCGAGATCACCGAGGTCGACAAGAAGATCAAGGAGATCGAAGAGCTCGACCGCAAGCGCGCCGACCTTCTCCAGCGCAAACAGGTCATTGAAGAGCTCCAGGCCAGTCGCTCGCTGATGGTGCATCTGTTCGACGAGCTGGTGCGTACCATCCCCGAAGGCGTGCGCCTGACCTCGATCAAGCAGGCCGGCAGCGTGTTGACTCTGGAAGGTGTGACCCAGTCCAACGCACGCGTTTCCTCGTACATCCGGGCACTGGAAGGCTCCGGCTGGATGTCGAGCCCGGATCTTTCGATCATTGAGGCCAAGGGCAGTGATAAAAACATGCCTTACATCTTCAATCTCAAGGTCACGTTGGTGCAGCCGAAGGGTGATGACGACGCCGAGGGCGAGACGGCCGGGGGTGGACAATGAGCGGTGGATTTGACCTTCGCAATCTGGACACCAGCAACCCCGGTGGCTGGCCTGGCTCGGTCAAGGCCTTTTTCTGCGTGCTATTGATCGGTCTGATACTTTTTCTGGGCTGGTACTTGGTAGTCAGTGATCAGCAAGATCTACTGGCTGGCGAGAAGCGCAAGGAGCTCGACCTGCGTAGCCAGTTCGAACAGAAGCAGGCGCGTGCGGTAAATCTGGAGCCGCTCAAGCAGCAGCTCGCCGACATGGAGCTGATGCTGCAGCAGATGCTGCGGCAGCTGCCTAGCCGTACCGAAATGGCCGACCTTATCGTTGATATCTCGCAGACGGCGCTGGCCAGCGGAATCCAGAACGAACTGTTCCAGCCGCAGCCGGAAATCAAGAAAAAATTCTACGCCGAGAAGCCGATCGCGCTGCGCATGGTGGGGACTTACCACCAGTTCGGCGCATTCGTCAGCGGCGTGGCTTCGCTGCCGCGCGTGGTCATCATGACCATGCACGATATTTCGCTGAAGCCGCGTGAAGACAAGGGTGCGGGAGGCGCGCTGGTGCTTGAAGGTACCGTCAAGACCTACCGCTATCTGGATGAGGATGAAACCGCTCCGGAAACGCCGGCACAGGGAGGGGCGCGTCGATGAATGCACAGCATGCAAAACAGCGGAACCTCCGCGCAGCGTGGCGGCCGTTGCTGTTTGCCATCGTCAGCACGGGCCTTCTGGCCGGTTGTGCGCCTGGCATGTCCGATCTCCAGGCCTGGGTCGCCGATGTCAAAGCACGAGCGCCCAAACCGCTGGATCCCTTGCCGGTGATGCGTCAATTCGAGACATTCGAATACGCCGCGCAGAACCTGCGTGACCCATTCAGCAACCCTCTGGCCGAGCAAGAAGCGATCTCCG
>JAEXRB010000325.1 GCA_023438325.1 Pseudomonadota bacterium
GGCAGGTATCGTGGGGACATCCCGTTCAGCGAGCAATCCGGGAATTTGCCACGCATCTGGATAAAGATGTGTTGCACACCCTAGGCGATCTGGAAACACCCGGGCCATTCTTCGGCTCGGTCGCAAACTACAACCGCCTGATTTCACTCGGGCACCCCAAGCGCATCCATCGCCTGCAGGCGCTGACGGAATTTCCGCCCCTGGCCGCTCCCTTGCTGCTGGATGCACCGGAGCGGCCCGACATTTACGGCGACGCTGAATCCACACCGGCACCAAAACCTCAACCCGCCAATGACCGTGTGCTTGCCGCCATCGACCAAGGTCGCGATCTGATTGGCGAGTTGGCAGCGTACTACCGCGTGGATCGCGCCCTCGTACGCTCAGCGGTGTGTCGCACACCATGGGCATCCGGTGCCATTCCCGCCGAAGCATTGCGCCTTTTCGCGACGTTACCAGCGCATGCGCGCCCGCACCGGGTGAGTGAAGCCGAACCCTATTTCCGGCTCCTGGAATGCCTGCCCTGCGCCACCTCTCGTGCCGGCGACATGAAATTCCTTGCCAACACATTCACACGCGGCTGGAACGAAACATGGAAGCAACTGGAGACCATCGGACCGCCACTGCCAACCCGTCTGCGCATCACACGCGACTTCCTCGCTGCCGCGCTGGATCAAGCCATGCTGCCCGAGTCGCTTGCGGGACTCTCGCGCGAAAACCTCGGCTTGGCGTGGGTTTCGCGACGTGGGCTGGAATCTCTGCTGCAGGCGTCGAAGCGCTGGCACAAACAACCGCTGGAACAACTGCCTGTACCGCCACCCTCCCTGCCCCCCAGCGCACTGGAGCCCATGCTGCTGGAAACCGTCGATCTTGAGGGTGGATGCATCAAGGAACTTCTCACCACAGCAGCACTGATTGAAGAAGGCCAGCGCATGCATCACTGCGTAGCCGATTACTGGAACGATTGCCTGACGCTCGGCACGCGCATCGTGCATCTGCAACTGCCCGATGGCGAGCGCGCCACCGCCGAATATGGCTTGCACACCGACGCAACCGATCCACGTTTTTCACTGGAACAACTGATGGGACCGTGCAACGCGGAAGTTTCCGCCACGATGGATCACCTCGCCCATAGCGTACTTGGCCTGCTGAACGCTCCGAATCAACATCAACGCCGCTTGCGTGTGGCCGATGCTGCGCATGCAATGGACAAGGCCACACACAACCGGCTTCTGCCGAGGCATACGATTCGCCGCCTCGACTCACGCTCCAGGCGCGAACTGGAGCAAGTCATCACTTGGTGCGAACGACAGGAAATCTGGAAGCAACGGTGCAGCGAGCTGTTCTGCGGCTGCATTGCCGGACTTCAATATGCAGATGGCAGACACATCATCGATCAATTGCAGCCCGGTGATGCATTGACGCTGATGCGCGAACCCGACAATCCGCACGATGGTCATGCGGTACGTGTGAACTGGCGTGACCACAAACTGGGCTACATTCCGCGCGATCAAAATCACACCATCGCGGCATTGCTGGATGCAGCTTCGACATTGGATGCGCACATCGTGGCCGTGAATCACGGTCGCGAGCCTTGGCAACAGGTGGAAATCCGGGTTGGGCGCTCAGAGGCCATCGCCGCCCGGAGTTGATGGCGGCGGTGTTCCGGGCCAACGGATGGCTACGGCACCGCGCGCTCAAAAACACGTGTTCCGCCCACCCAGGTTTCAAGCACCTGCGTACGCCAGATGTCTTTCGCATCAACGGTGAATATGTCGCGATCCACAAGGATGAAGTCGGCCCATTTGCCCGGCTCCAGCGTGCCGAGGGCATCTTCCTGATGCGCAGCAAACGCGGCATCGAGGGTGAAGGCACGCAGCGCCTCCTCCCGCGTCAGACGCTGTGCCGGATACCAGCCGCCATCAGGCTGGTCGTCGTGATCCTGCCGGGTGATGGCGGCATGCAAGCCGAAGAAAGGATTGGGCGATTCCACCGGAAAATCCGAACCGGCGGCGATCACCGTGCCCTGCGCATGAAAGCGCTGCCACGCATACGCACCGCGGATGCGATCGGGGCCGACGCGATCTTCCGCCATGTTCATGTCCGAGGTGGCATGGGTGGGCTGCATCGAGGCGATCAATTGCAGCGGAGCGAAGCGCGGGATGTCCTCCAGCGCCACCACTTGCGCATGCTCGATGCGATTGCGCAGGTCGCGCCCGCCACCGGCCTTGTAGGCGAGTGAGAAGGCATCGAGCACTTGTCGGTTGCCGCCATCACCGATGGCGTGGACATTGACCTGATAGCCTCGCGCCAGGGCTTTGCCGATCATTGCCACCAGCGTGTGGGTATCCTGAAACAACAGGCCGTGGTTGTCCGGATCATCCGAGTAAGGCGCGAGCAAGGCCGCACCGCGGCTGCCCAGCGCGCCATCGGCGAAGAGCTTGACGCTGCGCACGGTGAGGCGGTCATCGCCGTAGCCGATCAGCGGGCCAGCGGCTGCGATGGCATCGAAATCCGCCGCCACGCCGCCGATCATCGCGTAGATGCGCGTTCCCAATCGCCCTGCATCGGCAAAGCGTCGAAACAGTGCGAAGGTATCGGTGTCGATGCCGGCATCGTGTACCGAGGTGATGCCGACGCTGGCCATCGACGTCAACGCGGCATCGAGCGCGGCTTCGGATTCTGCGGCGCCGGAGGCAGGAATCTTCGCTTCCACCAAGGCCATCGCCGCATCAATCAGGATCCCGGTGGCCCGGCCCTGCGCGTCGCGCTCGATGCGGCCACCCACAGGATCCGGTGTGTTGCGATCGATACCCGCAATCGCCAGTGCCGCGCTGTTGGCCCAGCCGGCATGACCGTCCACGCGAGAGAGCCACACGGGGCGATCGGTCACCGCACGATCCAACTCATCGGCCGTCGGGAAACGCCCGAGACGCCACAGCACCTGATTCCAGCCGCGCCCGACGATCCATGCCGCATCCGGTTTTCCTGCCGCATGCTTACGCACTGCATCCAGCGCCTGGTCAAGCGAGCGCGTACCGGCGAGATCGATCTGGCGCAAGCCGAATCCCACCCCCATGACGTGGGCATGAGCATCAATCAACCCCGGCAACAATGTGTGCCCATGGCCGTCGTGGATGCGGGCCTGCGGGGCACGGGCACGCAATGCATCCTCGCTGCCGGCGTCGATGACACGGCCACCCTCAAGCAGCAGTGCCTCGAAACGATGCAGCCTGCCTTCGCCATCGAGGGTATAACCGTTGACGTTGCTCACGAGCAGTGGCTCGGCACGTGCCGGCAGGGAACACGCGGCGATCAGCAATGCGAGCATCAGGCGCAAGATCATGTCGAAACTCCATCGGCAGAAAAGCCGATTCTGCCCGCTTCGAAGGCGCGCGGTTTGGCCCGCATCGCGAAATGACCGAAAATCGACGACTCACCTCGTCGATATCACCCCGAAGGAACCTGATGAAGCACCGTACCCTCGCGCTCGCCGGCCTGATGCAGGGCTTGCGCCTGGCCCAGGCCACCGCCCAGAACGGCAGCGCCGATGACGCCGATCTCACCGCCTCGCTGGCCTCGGTGTTTCGCGTCGATGCCGATTCGGTGGAATCGGTGTACGGCTCCGCGCAACAGATGCGCACCGGGCTGGACATATTGATCGGCCAACTCCAGGGCGGTGAGCGGCGTGATGGTGCAATCAGCCGCATGGCGGTGACCGTGCTTCATGTCGAGCGTCAGCTCAATGCCCGCAAGGACCTGATGAACGCGCTGCACGAGGGCATCGTGGATGCACAACGCCAACGCGAACATTTCGGCGTCACCCATTCCACCGTCATCGCACGCCTCGGCGACATCTACGCCAACACCGTCAGCCGCCTGTCCACGCGCGTGCTGGTGCAGGGAAATCCTGCCCAGCTCCAGCAGGAACAGGTGGTTGCGCAGATACGCGCCAGCCTTCTCGCCGCCGTGCGCTCGGCCGTATTGTGGCGGCAGCTGCGCGGCAGTTACTGGGATCTTTTGCTACGCCGTCGCGCCATGCTGGAAGCCGCACAGCGGTGGAAAGAAACCTGAAAAAAACGCATCTGCGCCACAGGATCGAAGTAAAACCTGCGACCTCATCCGATGAATGTGGCAAAGCGCCCCCATGCAATACCGTGATCGGCTTTGCACCCCGCCCTGAATCCGGTTAAAAAGCAGCGGGGAAAACACGAACCTGCCTGGCCGTCATCCACGATCTCGTCGATACGTGAGGCGATGCTGCGGCCAAAGCCGTCCTCCATCGCAAATCCGTTCCGTTGCATAGCCTGAGGGAAAATCCACCGTGAACCACAGCAAACGCTTGGCCACCGCCTCAAA
This sequence comes from Pseudomonadota bacterium, assembly GCA_023438325.1. Classification (GTDB taxonomy): domain Bacteria; phylum Pseudomonadota; class Gammaproteobacteria; order Xanthomonadales; family Xanthomonadaceae; genus Denitratimonas. The sequence goes on from JAEXRB010000325.1 coordinate 4,357, forward strand.
TCCGCCGCATGGCAGGTTCATGCATGCCTTCCTTCTGGTGGCCATGGCGATTCTGTCGCTGGGCATGAGTGCAGGCTCGGGCGCACAGCCCTTGCCGAGTGTGCTTGATCCGGGCGTTACGCAAGTCGCGGCGGGCGGGGGGCACAGCTGCGCCCTGACCACCGCCGGCGGGGTCAAGTGTTGGGGCTATAACACCTCTGGCCAACTCGGCAATGGCAGCACCAGCGACAGCGCGACCCCGGTGGACGTCACCGGCCTCAGCAGCGGCGTGGTGCAGATCGCGGCGGGCGTGGAGCACACCTGCGCCCTGACCACCGCCGGCGCGGTCAAGTGCTGGGGTTACAACGCCACTGGCCAACTCGGCAATGGCAGTACCAGCAACAGTTTGACCCCGGTGGACGTCACCGGCCTCAGCAGCGGCGTGGCGCAGATCGCGGCGGGCTTGCAGCACACCTGCGCCCTGACCATCGCCGGCGCGGTCAAATGCTGGGGCCAGAACATCTCTGGCCAACTCGGCAATGGCAGCACCACGAGCAGCGCGACCCCGGTGGACGTCACCGGCCTCACCAGCGGCGTGGCGCAGATCACGGCGGGCCATGCCCATACC
>JAEXRB010000118.1 GCA_023438325.1 Pseudomonadota bacterium
GGCAGGGCTTGTGCGAGTTGCTTGCGTGCCGCGTTGGTGCGGCCTTGGGCGAGGGAGATTCCGGCACGCTCGGCGCGGGCGATGGCCAAGTCCACATCCACGCCCCCAGGCGCGCCCAGTTGCGCGATGGCCATGTCGATTTCTTCCGATGCCGTGGCCAGTTCGCCGCGCAACAGTGCAAAGGAAGCGCGCAGGCGATGGGCGTGGGCGAAAAGGATGTGATCGGGGCCAAGGATGGCGGTCAGGCGGGCGACGGCTTCTTCGAGCAGGGCCGGGCCATGCTCCGAATCGTTCATGTGCCGTGCCAGAACGGCCAGTTGCCAGACCGCCAAGGCGTAGTTCACCGAGTCTTCGCCTTCGTCGTGGCGTGCGGTTTCGCGCAGCGCGGTCAGTTGCGCCAGGGCTTCGGCATGACGGCCCGCCAGACCCAGCGTGCGGGCACGGTTGCGCAAGGCATTTCCAGGCGCTTGTCCAATGGCGTTTCCGCTGTGCGTGAAGATCTCGATGGCGCTATCGATATGGCGCAGCGCGCCCTCGTAATCGCCGGCGTTTTCCATCACCGCGGCGAGGTTGCTCAGCGAAATGGCTTCCTCCACATCGGAGTGCATGGCGCGGGCATAGGCGGCATGGGCCTTTTCATGTGCTGCCACCGCCTCCCGATATCGGCCTTGCATATTCAATGCATTGCCGAGGGCGTTGAACAGGTTGCCGGCGCGGATGCCGCTGAGGCCGGCGGTGCGCTCCTGCGTGGCAAGGGCATCGCGCAGCAGCGCCACGGCATCTCCGGCGCGGCCACTGTCGGCAAGCAATTCTGCATGGACGCGCGTGAGATTGATGCGAGAAGAAGATTCCGGAGGCACCTTGCGGGCTTGGGCAAAGGCAATGCCGCGCTGACTCAGGACCAGTGCGCGCCCGGGTTCGCCTTGTGCGAGCCAGGTGCTGGCGGCAAGGGTGAACACTTCCAGCACGGCTTCGGCCGGAGTATTGGATGTGGCGTTGGCATTGGCCAGCAACGCATCCCATTGGGCATGCGCTTGATCCAGTTCGTTGCGGCGGTAATGCACGAAGGCGCTTTGTGCGGCACTGGCAAAGCGTGCGGCGGCATCGTCGGGTGCGAAGCGTTCGCGCAGTTTGGCGGCTTTGCGTGCTGGCGGCATGGCCTGGTCATGCCGCTCCAGCGTCGCCAGTACGCTGGAGAGATTGTCCAGTTCGATGGCGAAGGCCAGGGCTTCGCTGCGACTTTCCGGAATGACGTCCTGGCTGCCTGCGGCGAGAAGTGTGGCGGCGATGGCCGGTTCGCCCAGCGACATGTACAAGGTGCCGAGCAGACGTTGCACGCTGCGGCGCGCTGGCGTCGGCAGGCTGGCATCGGCCTCGATGCCGGCACGGGCCTGATCGAGGAGATCGCGCACGCTGATCTGGGTGCTCATTGCCACATCGGGCGAGGCTGCCGCCAGCGTGCGCGAGAGGAAATCCAGCGAGGCGCGTGCCGCCTGGGTTTCGCGCTCGGCCACGGCCAGCGCCCGGGCGGTCTGTTTCTCGGCGGCGAGGGCGCGGCTGCGTTCGACCGCCAGCCGCCAGACGAAAGTCGACGAAGCCAACAGCGCCAGCACCAGCATCGCCACACCGAGCCGATGGCGGCGAATGAACTTGCCGGAACGGTAAAACCAGTGGTCGGGCGCTGCCAGCACCGGGCGGCCCTCGCGCCAGCGCGCCAGATCGGCGCGTAGCGCTTCCACCGTGGGATAGCGATGCGCAGGCTCGGCTTCGGTGGCACGGGCGAGAATGCCGCGCAGGTCGGCGGGCAGGGGCAGCGCCATGAAGCCTTCGGGAAGTTCTGCCGGTTGTGCCGATCCGCGTTCGCCACTGAGCATTTCGCGCAGCACCACGCCGAGTGCGTAGATGTCGGTGGCGGTGGAAACATTCTGGCCGGCACGTTGTTCGGGGCTGGCGTAGCCCTGAGTGAACACCCGGGTGGAAGTATGGCGTGCCGAATCGGCGCCCACGTCCACCAGTTTGGCGACGCCGAAGTCCAGCAGCTTCGGCTCCCCGCCTGGCAGCACCAGCACGTTGCCCGGCTTCAGGTCGCGGTGGATCACCAAGCGGCCATGCGCGTGCTGTACCGCATCGGCGATGCGGTCGAAAAGGATCAGCCGGGCGCTCAGGTCGAGCCGGGCCGCGGCAATGTGTTCGAGCAGCCCCAGCCCTTGCACGTACTCCATCACCACGTAGGGCTGGCCATCGTCGGTCTGGCCGCCATCGATCAGGCGGGCGATGTTGGGATGATCCAGTTGGGCGAGGATCTGGCGCTCCTGTCGCAGGCGGCGCTGGCCATCCTGAGTGGGAAAGCCGCGAATCAGCTTGATGGCGACTTGTTGTTCGAACTGGCCATCGGCACGTTCGGCCAAAAGCACGGTGCCCATGCCGCCTGCGCCCAACTCCCGCAGTACGCGCCATGAGCCCAGGCGCATGCCCTCGGGCACCGAGTGGAGCAGGGCAGCGGCACCATCGCGCACGGCGCTGGCAAGTGGGTCGCGGGTGTCCTGATCGGCGCTCAGCAGGGCACGCAGGCGTGCCGCAAGGGTGGGCTCGAGCGTACTCAGTTTGTGTTCGCGCTGTTCTTGCGATACGTCGAGCAGGGCATGGAAAAGATCGCCCAGGCGTGCGTGTTCAGCGCTCGGGCTCATGACGCCAGAGCCTGCTTCAGCCAGGCACGGGCAAAACGCAAGTCGCGATCCACGGTTGCCAGTGAAATATCCAGAGCCGCGCCGATTTCATCGCGCGAAAAGCCGCCGAAATAGATCAATTCCACTACGCGCGCCTGGCGAGGGTCTTCTTGCGCCAGTGCCGCAAGCGCTTCGTCCACGCGCAACACGACGCTGTCCGGTGCGCTCGCGGGAATGTCGGTCACCTGGCTCAATGGCACTGCGGCCTGACCGGCACCGCGTTTGTCGCTGAGGCGACGGCGGGCGTGATCGACGACGACCTGCCGGGTGGCCTGCGCCACGACATGGAAGAAATGACGGCGGTCGGCCCAGTCCGCCCTGCCTCCGAGCAGGCGCAGCAAGGCTTCGTGCGCCAGCTCTGTAGGCGTCATGGAGCCTGTGGCATGGCGTTGCAGCGATTGATTCGCGATCGCCCGCACGCGGCGGTAGACCAGCCCCATCAATTCCTCGCGCGCATCGGTATCGCCGGCTTGCCAGCGGCGCAGCAACTGGGTCAGTTGCGGGGCAGACTCGAGTGGGGAATCGGACATGGCGGCGATTATGGGCCGGTTTTCAGGATTTCGCGCTGCGGCTGCTATGGCCATCGTCAGACAAAGAAAAAGCCGCGGTTTCCCGCGGCTTTTCCGATACGGCATGGTGGTGCAAGTGGACAGGTCAGACCTGCATCGCCTTGGCCACTTCGGCAGCGTAGTCTTCCACCACCTTCTCGATGCCTTCGCCCACGACCAGGCGCTGGAACGAAAGCACCTGCGCGCCTTCCTTCTTGAGGGCCTGTTCGACCGTGCTGTCGGTGTCCAGCACATAGGCCTGACCGGTCAGGCTGATTTCCGACAGGGTCTTGTTGAGCTTGCCGGAGATCATCTTTTCCTGGATGTCGGCGGGCTTGGCCTTGTCCTTGTCGCTCATCTGCGCCAGCGCGATTTCCTTTTCCTTGGCCACGAAGTCGGCCGGGGCATCGGCCGGGGTCAGGTACTGCGGATTCATCGCGGCGATGTGCATGGCCAGGCCCTTGGCCAGTTCCGGCGAACCGCCCTTGACGTCAACCAGCACGCCGATGCGACCGCCGTGGACATAGCTGCCCACGTTCTGGCCGTCCTGGACCCATGCCAGGCGGCGCAGCTGTACGTTCTCGCCGACCTTGGCGATCAGTGCGGCGCGGGCTTCTTCGACGCTGTTGCCGCCAGCGAGCTTGGCGGCCTTGAGCGCCTCGATGTCGGCAGCGCCGCTGGTCAGTGCAGCCTCTGCCACGGACTGGGCGAAGCCGACGAAGTTCTCGTCCTTGGCGACGAAGTCGGTTTCGGAGTTGACTTCCACCAGCACGGCACGGGCGCCTTCGGCAGCCACCACGATGCGGCCTTCGGCGGCGACGCGGTCAGCCTTCTTGTCGGCCTTGGCCAGACCGGTCTTGCGCAGGTGCTCCATCGCAGCTTCGATGTCGCCGTTGTGTTCGCTGAGTGCCCTTTTGCACTCCATCATGCCGGCGCCGGAGCGCTCACGCAGTTCCTTGACCAGGGCGGCGGTGATTTCCATGACTACCTCGGGAATGTGTATGAATCAGGTGAATGCGCGCGGTGATGCGAGTCGCCGCGCGCAAGTAAGACAGCCTGACAGCCGACCATGACAGCCGTCAGGCAGGGGCTGGACTTACTCGCCAGCCTTGTCGGCGCGCGGTGCACGCTTGGCCGGAGCCTTCTTGGCCGGTGCGCGGCGCGGCGGTGCGGCCTTCTTCGGCTCGTCCTCGTCCTTGGCGACGGGGTTGCCTTGCTCGTCCAGTTCGATGAACTCGTCATCGCCGGACGCCATGATCGGCGCGGCAGCCTTGCCTTCCAGCACGGCGTCGGCAGCGGCGCGGGCGTAGAGCTGCACGGCGCGGATGGCGTCGTCATTGCCGGGGATGGCGTAATCGACCAGCTCCGGGTTGTAGTTGGTGTCGACCACGGCCACCACCGGGATGCCGAGCTTCTTGGCTTCTTCGACCGCGATGTTTTCGTGGCCGATGTCCACGATGAACAGGGCGTCCGGCAGGCCGTTCATGTTCTTGATGCCACCGAGCGAGTTTTCCAGCTTCTCGCGCTCGCGCTGGCGCTGCAGCACTTCATGCTTGACCAGCTTGGCGAAGCTGCCGTCGGTTTCCGCCGCTTCCAGCTCCTTCAGGCGGGCGATCGACTGCTTGACGGTGCGGAAGTTGGTCAGCATGCCGCCGAGCCAGCGCGCCGAAACGTAGGGCATGCCGCAGCGTGCCGCTTCCTCGGCGATGGCTTCACGCGCCGAGCGCTTGGTGCCGACGAACATGATGGTGCCGCGCTTCTGCGCCAGGCCGGAGATGAAGTTCATCGCGTCGTTGAACAGCGGAACCGTCTTCTCCAGATTGATGATGTGGATCTTGCCGCGCGCACCGAAGATGTACGGAGCCATCTTGGGGTTCCAGTAGCGGGTCTGGTGGCCGAAATGAACGCCGGCTTCCAGCATTTGGCGCATGGTGATCTGGGACATTGAAGCTACTCCTGATGGTGGAACCGTCCGTGTACGGTGTGGTCTGTAGGTAGACCGCACAGCGGTGGCATCGCCGATGAGGCGGGAGCCGCGATTCCGGGGTTGGGCCTCCACGCGACGCCGTTGCCGAACCCCTTGCAGGGCACCCCGGAACGGACGCAGGTCGCGTGTGTGGATTCGTCGCTGACGCGCAACGTGGGCGGCGAAGGGCGAAAAACGCCCCACAAAGCCGGCGCATCATAACGCCGGATGCGCCCTGCGGCAAATGCAGGGCCGGGCGAGCGTGGCGTGGCCGGGTAACTCGGGGCGCGGCGGGGCTTTTCGCGCACGTCTATTTTCGCGCACGTCTATAATACGCGGTCCGCTTTCCTCTCAACTTTCCGGAAAATCCGTCGAAATGACCACGATCCGCACCATCCACGCCCGCGAAATTCTCGATTCACGCGGCAATCCCACGCTCGAAGCCGAAGTGACGCTGGCCGACGGCAGCTTCGGCCGCGCCGCCGTGCCCTCGGGCGCGTCCACCGGCACGCGCGAGGCCGTCGAGCTGCGCGATGGCGACAAGACCCGCTATCTGGGCAAGGGTGTGCGCAAGGCGGTGGCGAACGTCAACGAGATCATCGCGCCGGCCTTGGCCGGCTTCGATGCGGCCGATCAGGCCGGGCTGGATGCACGTCTCATCGATCTGGATGGCACCGATACCAAGAGCGCACTCGGGGCCAATGCCCTGCTCGGTGTTTCGCTCGCCAACGCACACGCACTGGCCGCCGCGCGTCGCATGCCGTTGTGGCAGAGCCTGGCGCAGGGCAGCGACGTGATATTGCCGGTGCCGATGATGAACATCATCAATGGCGGCGCGCATGCCGACAACAACGTGGACATGCAGGAGTTCATGGTGCTGCCGGTGGGATTTGATTCGTTTTCCGAAGCGCTGCGCGCCGGCACCGAAATCTTCCACGCGCTCAAGTCCGTGCTGAAAGGTCGTGGCCTTTCCACCGCCGTGGGCGATGAAGGTGGTTTCGCGCCGGATCTGGATTCCAACGTGGAAGCGGTGGAAACCATTCTTGAAGCCATCGGCAAGGCCGGCTACCGCGCCGGCGACGATGTGTTGCTCGGCCTTGATGTGGCCAGTTCAGAGTTTTTCGACAGCGGCAAATACATCCTCACCGGCGAGGGCAAGCGCCTTTCTTCCGAACAGTTCACCGATTTCCTCGCCGATTGGGCGCGCCAGTACCCCATCGTCACCATCGAGGACGGTATGGCCGAGAACGATTGGGAGGGCTGGAAGCTGCTCACCGGGCGTCTTGGCAGCAGCGTGCAGCTCGTCGGTGACGACCTGTTCGTCACCAATCCGAAAATCTTCCGTGAAGGGATCGAGAAGGGCATCGGCAACGCCATCCTGATCAAGGTCAACCAGATCGGCACCTTGAGCGAAACCCTGCAAGCCATCGCGATGGCGCATGCCAATCGCTACGCGGCCGTTGTCTCGCACCGCTCCGGTGAAACCGAAGACACCACCATCGCCGACATCGCGGTGGCCACCACGGCCACGCAGATCAAGACCGGCTCGTTGTGTCGCTCCGATCGAGTGGCCAAGTACAACCAGTTGCTGCGCATCGAAGAAGCGCTCGGCACCAAGGCCCGCTATGCCGGTCGCGATGCTTTCGTGAGCCTGTCGTCGCGTTGATGCAGCCATGGCGCGCCTGATCGCCCTCGTGCTCGTCGCCCTGGTGGCGCTGCTCCAGTTGAAATACTGGGTCGGCAGCGGCGGCGTGCGCGAGGTCGAGGCGCTGCGCGAGCGCGTGGAGGCGCAGGCGCGCGAGAACGCGGAATTGGAGCGTCGCAACGAGGCGCTCCAGGCCGAAGTGGAGGAATTGCGCGAAGGCAAGGCCGCGCTGGAAGAGCGCGCACGTTCGGAACTGGGCCTCATCAAACCCGGTGAAGTCTTCTACCGCATCGTTGAAACGCCGCAACCCGGGCAACCCGGGCCGGAGCCGCGTCGATGACGGGAAACCGGGTCTGGGCGGTGGTGCCCGCCGCCGGGCGTGGCGCACGTGCCGGCGGCGACATTCCCAAGCAGTACCAGCCGCTGCTTGGCCGGGCCATGATCGAACACACCTTGCGCGCATTGACCTCGCATCCGCGTATCGAAGGCGTGGTCGTGGCGCTGGCGGCGGATGATCCACACTGGCCAGGCTGGCGAGAGCTGGAGGGGAAATCCGTGCTGGCCGTGGTGGGTGGAACAGAGCGTGCCGATTCGGTACTGGCAGGCCTGGATGCGCTGCCACCACACGTCGCAGCGGATGCACAGGTGCTCGTGCATGACGCCGCACGCCCGTGCATCGCGCATCGCGACATTGATGCCCTGCTCGATGCCGACGCACCGCACGGTGCACTGCTCGCCGTGCCTTTGGCCGATACGCTGAAGCGCTGCGATGCCGATGCACAGGTTCAGGCCACCGTACCGCGTGTCGGCTTGTGGCGGGCCTTGACGCCACAACGCTTTTCGCGCGGCGCGCTGACGAACGCGTTGCGCAGTGCGCGCGACAGCGGCCTCGTCGTCACCGATGAGGCGATGGCGATGGAACACGCCGGTTTCCGTCCGCGGCTGGTCGAGGGCGCTGCCGACAACATCAAAGTCACGACGCCGCGCGATTTCGCGCTGGCCGAGTTTTTGCTGCGTCAAATGACGCAAGAGTTCATACGATGAATCTACCGTTCCGCATCGGCACCGGGTACGACGTGCATGCCTTCGGCCCTGGTGATCATGTCGTCATCGGCGGCGTCACGATTCCGCACAGCCATGGCCTGCTCGCCCATTCGGATGGTGACGTCCTGATCCACGCGCTCTGCGATGCGCTGCTCGGTGCGTTGGCGCTGGGCGACATCGGTCGGCACTTTCCGCCTGGTGATCCGCGCTGGGCAGGCGTGGACAGCCGTGAGTTGCTGCGTGCCGTGGTGGCGATGCTGCATGAGCGTGGCTGGCGTGTCGGCAATGTCGATGCGGTGGTGATTTGCGAGCGGCCGAAACTGTTGCCGCACATCGACGACATGCGCGAGCGGCTCGCTGCGGATCTGGAAGTGGCCGCCGATGCCGTCGGCGTGAAGGCCACGACCTCGGAAAAACTCGGTTTCACCGGTCGGCAGGAAGGCGTCGCGGCGCATGCGGTGGCATTGCTGATGCGGGAGGCGGCATGAACCATGTCGATGTAATGCCCGATGCGTTGCCGTGTGCGTTCGGCCCGGCTGTATTGACTGCCGATATCCGTTCCGTGCCAGACGATTTCATCGTCGAAGAAGTGCTCGGCTTCGAGCCTTCCGGTGAAGGCGAGCATGTGTTCCTGATCATCGAAAAACGCGACGCGAACACGGCGTGGGTGGCGCAGCAGCTCGCACGTTGGGCCGGAGTAGGCGAAGTGGCCGTCGGTTATGCCGGGCTGAAGGATCGCCACGCGCTGACGCGGCAAGCTTTCACCGTGCATCTTCCCGGGCGCGAACCACCTGCGCTGGAAACACTCGCCATCGATGGCGTGCGCTTGCTGGCGCAGCATCGGCATCAGCGCAAGCTGCCGCGTGGTGCATTGCGCGGCAATCGTTTCACGTTGACCTTGCGCGAGGTTGCTGGTGATCGTGGCGCCATCGAACATCGGCTTGCCCAGATCGCCGCGCGCGGCGTGCCCAATGCCTTTGGCGAACAGCGTTTCGGGCGTGATGGCGGCAATCTTGCGGCAGCACGCGCGATGTTTGCAGGGCGACGCGTGTCACGCGAAAAGCGTTCGATCCTGCTCTCGGCGGCGCGCTCGGTGTTGTTCAATCGCATCCTCGACGAACGCATCCGCCAGGATGCCTGGGATCGTGCCTTGCCGGGTGATGTGTTCATGCTCGATGGCAGCCACAGCGTATTCGGCCCCGAGCCGCTTGATGACGCGCTTGCCGCACGTGTTGCCAGTCTGGACATCCATCCCACCGCGGCACTGTGGGGCGTGGGTGAGCTGCGAACCACCGATGCGGCGCGCGCCATCGAGGAATCCGTTGCTGCCGACGATGCCGAGCTGATCGAAGGATTGCTGCGTGCAGGATTGAAACAGGAACGCCGCGCCTTGCGCCTGCCGGTGCGCGAACTGGACTGGCGGTTCGAGAGCGATGCGCTGGTGGTGTCCTTCTTTCTGCCGGCGGGCAGTTATGCAACCGCGGTGCTGGATGCGCTGGGCCCGATGCGTGACGCCTCGCGGGCGGGGCCGGCGAAGGATGATGTCCGCGCATCGGATGCATAACGGCGGCGCGCGCTTTTCCCCATCGCGGCACCGCTAGAATGTTGGCGTGACTACGCCTTCCACGCCCTCGCTGTTTTCTGCCCCGGCGCCGCTGCAGCCACTGGCCGAGCGCATGCGGCCGCGCACACTCGACGACATGGTGGGCCAGCGTCGCCTTTTGTCGGAACACTCTGCGTTGCGGCGTGCGGTGGAGTCTGGGCGAGTGCATTCGATGATCCTCTGGGGTCCGCCGGGCTGTGGCAAAACCACGCTGGCGCTGTTGCTGGCCCATTACGCACAAGCACGTTTTCGGGCGATTTCCGCCGTGCTGGCTGGCTTGCCGCAGGTGCGCGAGGTGCTGGCCGAGGCCGAGCAGGTCTTTCAGGCTGGCGAGCGCACCGTGCTGTTCGTCGATGAGGTGCACCGCTTCAACAAGGTGCAACAGGATGCGTTTCTGCCGCATATCGAGCGCGGCACCATCGTGTTCGTCGGTGCCACCACGGAGAATCCGAGTTTCGAATTGAACTCGGCCCTGCTTTCGCGATGCCGCGTGCACGTGCTCGAAGCGGTGTCTGCCGACGACATCGCACAGGCATTGCAGCGTGCGCTGCTGGATCAGGAGCGTGGCTTGGGCGGGCGCGGCTTGCGCATCAGCGAGGAGAATCTGACCCAGATTGCGCAGGCCGCCGATGGCGACGTGCGCCGTGCGCTCACACTGCTGGAAATCGCTGCCGAACTGGCCGAGGCCGAAAACGGCGAGATCACCACGGCCACGCTGGCGCAGGTGCTGGCGGATCGAACCCGGCGTTTCGACAAGCAGGGCGAGCAGTTCTACGACCAGATCAGTGCGCTGCACAAATCGGTGCGCAGCTCCAATCCGGATGCCGCGCTGTATTGGCTTTGCCGGATGCTCGACGGCGGTTGCGATCCGATTTATCTCGCCCGACGCCTCACCCGCATGGCGGTGGAGGACATCGGGTTGGCGGATCCGCGTGCATTGCCCATGGCGATCGATGCCTGGAGCACGTTCGACCGCCTCGGCAGCCCGGAGGGAGAGCTGGCATTGGCGCAGGTGGCGATCTATCTGGCCAGCACCGCCAAATCCAATGCGGTGTATGCCGCCTACAACGCGGTTCGCGCCGAGGTCCGTGAAACCGGCACGCTGCCGGTGCCGCTGCACTTGCGCAATGCGCCGAGCAAACTGATGAAGCAGCTCGGCTACGGCCGCGACTATCAATACGACCACGATGCCGAAGGCGGCATCGCGCTGGATCAAACCGGATTCCCCGACGAAATGGGCGAGCGGGTGTATTACCAGCCTGTCGAACGCGGCATGGAAATCAAACTCAAGGAAAAGCTCGATGCACTGCGCGTGATGCGTGCGGCAGCGCGGGAGAAGCGCGGATGAATCTGGTGGCGTGGTGGCAACAAGCCGCGCTGGTGGCGTTTGGTGGCGCGTTGGGTTCGTTCGGGCGTTTCGCGATAGGCACCTGGATGGCGCGTCTGGCCGGCACGGGGTTTCCGTGGGGAACCTTGACGGTGAACCTCGCTGGCAGCTTCCTTGCTGGCCTCGCGCTGGTCTGGCTTGATGGGCGCGGCGATCTGGCAGCGTGGTGGCGGGCTTTTGTCATGGTGGGCGTGATCGGCGGCTTCACCACGTGGTCGGCACTGATGGTTGAAGTGTTGATGCTCGGTCGCGGCACGACGCCTGCCTGGGCTGGCACCTATGTGCTTGTCAGCCTCATCGGCGGGTTGCTGCTGGTATGGGCGGGGTGGCGCCTTGGGATGGCATTGCGCGTGCTCTGACACGCGTTTGGCCCCGATCATTTCTCATTCGCGTTTAGTACCATGGCCTCACGCCAATCGGGCGTGGACTTATTTTCATCGTTGGGGAGGAGTAGTCATGAATTGGGGAAAATTCCTGTTTTCGTTCCAGGGCCGCATCTCGCGCAAGGCTTTCTGGCTCTATGTCCTGGCTTCGATCGTGCTGGGCGTGGTGCTCAACATCCTTGCCATGCCGCCGCAACCGGTGCTCGATCCTTCGACCACGCCTGAGCAGGCGATGGCGGCCATGTCCGGTTATTACGGTGCGATTCCGTTCTGGTACTGGCTGGTGCAACTGGTGCTGTTCGTCATTGGCATTGCGATCCTGGCCAAGCGCTGGCACGACCAGGACCGTTCCGGCTGGTGGAGCTTGCTGTTGTTGATCCCCATCCTCGGCGGCTTGATCGTGCTCATCATGTGCGGCTTCATTGCCGGCACGCCCGGTCCCAATCGCTTCGGCGAAGGGCCTATGGCCTGATCCAGCGTACGTTTGATCCGGCGCGGGAGCTGTCGCAAAGGCTCCCGCGTTGCCTCCCACAGGGCAGGGCGCGGATAATCGGCGGTTCCGTTTTCGCTGGATGTCGCCATGCTCGATCCCACCCTTCTTCGCGGCCAACTTGCCGAAACTGCCGAACGTCTCAAGGCCGCGCGCGGCTACGAGTTGGATGTTGCCGCGTTCGAGCATCTGGAAGCCGAGCGCAAGACGCTTCAGATCCGCACGCAGGAATTGCAGAACCTGCGCAATACCCGGTCCAAGGCCGTCGGCATGGCGAAAGCCAAGGGCGAGGATGCCAGTGCGATTCTGGCTGAAGTGGCCGGCATCGGCGACGAATTGAAGGCCAGCGAGGCACGCCTCGATGCGATCCGTGGCGACATCGAGGCCATCGCCTCGGGTATCCCGAATCTGCCGGATGCATCCGTACCGGCGGGTGCGGACGAGAACGACAATGTCGAACAACACCGCTGGGGTACGCCGCGCACCTTCGACTTCGAAGTGAAGGACCATGTCGAACTGGGCGCGCGTCATGGCTGGCTGGATGGTGAGGCCGGCGCGAAGCTTTCGGGCTCGCGTTTCACTGTGTTGCGTGGTTCGCTGGCGAAACTGCACCGCGCACTGGCGCAGTTCATGCTCGATCTTCATGCCGGCGAACATGGCTATCTGGAAACCAACGTACCGCTGCTCGTCAATGCCGAAAGCCTGCGCGGCACCGGTCAACTGCCCAAGTTCGAAGAAGACCTGTTCTCCACGCGCGTGGGCGAGTCGTCGCGCTATCTGATCCCGACATCCGAAGTGCCGCTGACCAACCTTGCACGCGACGAAATCGTCGATGCGGCAAGCCTGCCGCAACGCTATACCGCGCATTCGCTCTGCTTCCGCGCCGAGGCCGGCAGCGGCGGGCGTGACGTGCGCGGCATGATTCGCCAG
>JAEXRB010000135.1 GCA_023438325.1 Pseudomonadota bacterium
CCGCCGAACTTCGCAGGATGCCTCATGGAACCCCAAAAGCCCGCCGCCAAGCCGCGCCCGCGCGGTATCTACCTGCTCCCCAACCTGTTTACCTCGGGAGGGTTGTTTGCCGGCTTCTACGCCATCATCGCCGCCACGCAGGGGCGGTTTTCCGAGGCTTGCGTGGCCGTGTTCATCGCGGCCGTGCTCGATGGCCTGGACGGGCGCATCGCGCGCATGACCGGCACGCAGAGCGAGTTCGGCGTGCAGTACGACTCCCTTGCCGATCTGGTCAGTTTCGGCTTGGCGCCCGCTTTGGTGATGTACCACTGGGCGCTGTCGCAATTGCAGTTCGATGGGCCGATGGCCGGCAAGATCGGTTGGGCGGCGGCCTTTCTGTACGCGGCCTGCGCCGCACTGCGGTTGGCGCGTTTCAATACCCAGGTCGGCGTGGTGGACAAGCGTTGGTTCATTGGCTTGGCCAGTCCGGCGGCGGCGGCGGTGATGATGTCCTTCATCTGGACGCTGGATGCGCGCTACAACCTTTCCGGCAGCCAGGTGCGTTGGTATGCCTTGGGCGTGACGGTGATCGCTGGCCTGATGATGGTCAGCCGTGTGCGTTATTACAGCTTCAAGGGCTTGCCATTCGGCGGCCGCGTGCCTTTCGTCACCCTGTTGCTGGCGCTGGGCCTGCTGGTGCTGCTCTTTATCGATCCGGCCCGTGTGCTGCTCGGAGCATTCTCGTTGTATCTGCTTTCCGGCCCGGCAGCCTGGGCCTGGGCCCGATTGCGGCGTGGTCGCGCCACGCCATCGACGCCGGGATGAATGCGGTGGCAGGCGAGCAAGCGCAGGCGGGGCAGCCGTCGGTCGAACTGCTCGCCTTCCTGGCTGAAGTCAGCCAACAGCTTGCCGTTTCGGTGGATCTGACGCGCACACTGCGCGAATCATCGGCTTATGTGGCCCTTTATCTGGATGCCGAGGCGGTCAGCGTTTTCCTGCTCGATGGCGATACCGGCACGCTGGTCTGTCGCGCCTGTCAGGGGCCGGTGGATATCGTCGGTTTGCGCGTGCCCACCGGCAAGGGCATCGTCGGACGCACGGTGGCGAGCAATACCTGCCAGATGGTGCGCGATGCCTATGACGACCCGGATTTCGTCGGCCAGGTCGATGCCGATACCGGTTTTGTCACCCGCAGCGTGCTGTGCGCGCCGTTGGCGACGGCGCAGGGCGCGATCGGCGCCATCGAGGTCATCAACAAGCGCGGCGACAGATTGTTCGACGAGGCCGATCTCACCGCGCTGCGTCTGCTCGCAGCGCCCATGGCGCTGGCTCTCAATATCGCCCGCATGGCCGGCGAATTGGTGGAACAGAACCGCATCCGGCGCGAACTGGGCATGGCGCGGCGACTGCAACGCTCGCTGCTGCCGCGCCGACGACGTGGCGCGTATCCGTTGCGCGCGATCAACCTGGCCGCGCAGGAGATTTCCGGAGACTTCTACGACTTCTTCGATCTACCCGACGGGCGCATCGCGTTCACCGTGGGCGACGTGGCCGGCAAGGGGCTGGATGCCGCCTTCCTGATGGTGCGTTGCGCCAGTTTGCTGCGCTGGTCGGGCAAGGAAGGGCTGCGCCCGGCCGACTGGCTGGCCAAGGTCAATGACGAACTGGGTGAGGCCATTGCGCCGGGCATGTTCGTTTGCGCGGTGGCCGGGCATTACGATCCGGCCACGCACGAGGTGGTGTGGGCCAGTGCGGGGTTTCCCCCCTTGTTGTGCGTCGGTGCGGAAGGCGAGGTGGAGCGCTTCGAGGCACAGGGGCCGCCGCTGGGCATCCTGCGCCGCATGGATTTCCCCGAGCAGCGCACCGATCTTTCCCGTGCCAGCCTGTATCTGTATTCCGATGGTGTGACCGATGTCCGCGATGCGGCGGGCGCGCCGTTGGGCGTGGAGGGTGTGGAAGGCCTGCTGCACGATTTCGGCGCGCTTGCGCCCGAGGCCCGGATGCGTGCGCTGGTACGTCGCCTGCGCACCCTGCGCATCACCGATGACATCACCTTGATGCTGATTTCCGGCCAGCCTCAACCGCAGGACGCGCAACGCTGGAGTTACCGCTTTCCGGCACAGCCACGCGAACTGTCCGCGATGCGCCACGCGCTGGCGGCCGCGCTGGCGCGCATCGGCGTGGATGCCGCGTTGCGGCAATCCTTGTTGCTGGTGGTGGACGAGGCTTGCACCAACATCATCCGACATGCGTACGGCGGCCCCAGCGATGCGCTGATCCACCTGCATCTGGAGCGCGAAGGCGATGAATTGCGCTTCGAGCTGCTGGACGATGCGCCGTGCGGCCAGGCCGCCGCACTGCAGCCGCGCGATCTGGCCGATTGCCGCCCTGGCGGCCTCGGAATCAACTTCATCGACAGCCTGATGGATCATTGGTCGCTGACGCCGCGTGCCGATGGTTGCGGCAATCGTTTGTGGATGGTCAAGCACGTCACGGAGCAGGGAGACACCCGATGAGCCAATGCAGTACCCGCA
>JAEXRB010000289.1 GCA_023438325.1 Pseudomonadota bacterium
GTCTTGCGCCGGAAAATCTGGATGCCTTCCGCACCGCCTTCACCGCACTTGCCGCGCAGCGCCTGGATGCCAGCATCCTGCGTGCAGAATTACTGAGTGACGGCGCGCTCGGGTCGCAGGATCTGAATCGCGATCTGGCCGAACAACTCCGCGATGGCGGCCCGTGGGGACAGGGTTTTCCCGAGCCTGTGTTCGATGACGAATTCACCGTCACCAGTTGGCGTGTGGTCGGCAACGGCCACCTCAAGCTGCAACTGCGCCACGCCGCCTCCGGCACGCCGATCGACGCCATCCACTTCAGCGGCTTCGACGGCACGCCCCCGGCCTCGCGTCTGCATCTTGCCTACCAGCTCGAAACCGACGACTTCCGCGATCGTGGCGGCGTGCAGCTGCTGGTGCGGCATCGGGTTGATCTGGGGTGAGCAGTGGTCCGTGCTGGCGTGGCCACGAAAGTCGCCAGACGGCGCCTGAAGGCCGGGCCTTCAGCCCATCAGCACTAGCGTCGCCAGCCCCAGGAAGGTGAAGAACCCGAGCGAATCGGTCAGTGCGGTGAGGAAGATTCCGCTTCCCAGCGCCGGGTCGAAGCCCATGCGCTTTAGCAGCAGCGGGATCGTCACGCCCACCATGGCAGCCAGCAGGAGGTTGGCGGTCAGCGCCACGAAGATCACCAGCGATAGTCCTGGGTTTCGGAACCAGGCGTATACGATCAGGCCCAGCACCGCGCCCATCAGGAGCCCGTTGAACAGCGCCACGCGCAGTTCCTTCCACAGCAGGATCATCACGTTGGACGCGCCGACCTGGCCCAGCGCCAGGCCACGGATCGTAAGCGCCAGGACCTGGGTACCGGCGTTACCGCCGAGGCCCGCCACCATCGGCATGAGCACCGCGAGCGCCACCAGCTTGTCGATGGTGCCTTCGAACTGGCCGACCACGTTGGCTGCGATGAAGGCGGTGCACAGGTTGACGAACAGCCATACCAGCCGGCGTCGCATTGCGCGCCCGACCGGGCTGAACAAGTCCTCGTCCTCGCCCAGGCCGGCCGCGCCCAGGGCTTGGTGTTCGGCCTGCTCGCGGATGATGTCCACCACGTCGTCGATGGTGATGCGTCCGAGCAGGATGTTGTTGGCGTCCACCACCGGGGCCGATACCCAGTCGTGGTCGGAGAACTGGTTGGCCACGTCGCGTTCAGACGCGGTGGCCGGAATCGCAGCCTGTTCGTCGTCGATCAACTCGTTGATCGGCGTGGTCGAATCGTGTGTAAGCAGCGCGGTGACCGCGACGCGGCCGATGTATTGATGCCGTCGGCTGACCACGAAAAGATGGTCGGTGTGCTCGGGCAGTTCGCCACGCAGGCGCAGGTAGCGCAGCACCACGTCCACGGTGGTGTCGGCGCGCACCGTGACCACGTCGGGGTTCATCAGGCGGCCGGCGGAGCCGTCCGGGAACGAGAGCACCTGTTCGAGCCGGTCGCGATTCTCGCGATCCATCGAACGCAGGACTTCTTCGATCACCTGGTCGGGGAGATCCTCGGCGATGTCGGCGAGGTCGTCGATATCTAGGTCTTCGACTGCGGCGACCAGCTCGTCCTGATCCATTTCCGCGATCAGGCTTTCGCGCACGTCCTCGCCCACGTGCACCAGCACTTCGCCATCGTCTTCCGGATCGACCAAGCCCCACACCACCGAGCGCTTGGCCGAGGGCAGGGATTCGAGCAGGTTGGCGATCTCCGCCGGCGACAGCGTGTTGACCAATCGCCGTACTGGCCCGAGGCGGCCGGAATCCAGTGCGTCCGACAGCAGCCTCAGCTGCCGTGCGGTTTTGTCGTGGCGGTCGACGTCGGCCATCGAAAGTTCCGTGGGAAAGGGCGGCGCGACGAAGTCGCAGCGCGCATTATCGTCGCCGCAGGGCGATGCAGGCCAGCCCTGCGCGACGATAGAATCGCGCCCTTCGTGGACAGGGCGGCGAGCCAAGACAGGCGCAAGTGAGAACGATGCTGACAAAGACGGGCAGGTTAGGTCTGCTTCGTGGTGTGCCGGATGCGTGGTTCGTGCTGGGCGGGGCGTTCTATCTGTTAACGGGGCTGGCCATGATCGCTGCGTTCGCATGGCCGCAGCCTTTTCTGGATCAATTCCGGCTGTATCCGATTTATTTGGAGTTGCCGTTCCCGGAGAACGTGCTGCAGCGGGAGAACGGGCACCGGCCCATCATCCCGGGTTTGATTCGGGTATTGGAAATTCATTGGCTGGGCGCGAACCAAATGCTGCAGATCGCGTTCGGTGCATTTTGCGCGCTGGCCACGGCCCTGTGTGCCGCGTGGATCGCGTTGCGAGAAGATCGTCTGGCAAGGCCGCTGCGACTGGCCGGTGCGATGCTGGCGGTGATGGCGGTGTTCTGGCTCGGCAATGCGCGCATGCTGCTGCACGGCAACGAATTGGTGCATGCCTATCTGCTGACCTTGAGTGTGGTACTCGGCGCATTGTGTGTATGGGCAGCGCGCGACAGGCCCTGGTTGTGGATGACCTGTGCCTGTCTGTGCGGCGTAGTTGCAACATTCTGCTTCGGGCCCGGGCTTGCGTTGTTTCCCGCATTGGCGCTTGCCGCCTGGTGCGTGGGAGTGAACTGGCGCGCAGCGCTGCTTCCGTTGCTGGTTTGCGTGTTGTGTGCAGTGCTGTACCTGTTCGTGTTGCCGGGCGACGATGAGGTACGCGACGCACTGGTGGTTTCGGTGCGTGATACACCGCTTTTGGCAGCACGCTGGATTGCCTCGCCATGGATCACTGCGTGGCTTGGGTATGCCGATCCACCGATCAATGCAATGGCTGCCCAAATCATGGCAGAGCGCAACCATGGCATCTTGTTGGGGACGGCGAATCTGGTTCAGACGCTGTCTGGCCTGAGCGCGAAGGGCGGCCTCGCAGCGCTGATCGGGTTCGCTGGTTATACAGTGTTGGCAGCCACGTTGTTGCGGGCATTTGGCAACCGAAACGCGCTGTCGCGTCTGGATGCGTTGGCGCTGGTTCTGATGCTGTTCGGCGCTGCTACGGCGTTGCTGATCGCGCTGGCCCGACACGACTATTTCCAGACTCACCCCGGCCAGGTGTTTGCGGACAGGTATCTGATCTGGCCCTGCCTTTTCTGGCTGGGTGTGGCGTTCTCCCTGCTTGGCAGGGTGTCGCGCCGAGCGCGGCTGCGTGTTGTGCTGCTGGCGATGCTGGCGTTGTTGCCCGTAGTCGCTTATCCCACGCACGAATTGTGGGCAGGGTGGGGCCAGTCGGTGTACCGCAACAGCGCTGCCTCTGGGGCGGCGGTGCGTTCGGATGTATTCGATGCGCAAGTCCTGATCCGTGACGATGCATCCGTGGCGCCCGAAGAAAAGTTGCGCTCTCTGCATTTGTTTCGCGAGCAAGGGCTGGCCATGTTCGCCACGCCCGGTGCCGATTGGCTGGGGCAGGCGTTGCCGGTAGCGCCGGAGACCGATGCCCGGATACGGATTGCGCTGCGCTCACGTCATGCAGTGGAGGATCTGCGAGGGGATGATCACCATGGTGGAAGGATCGAAGGCATGGTGGATGACGGGATGGGGGACATCCCGCGCGACAGCGTGCTGGTGGTGCTGGACGACAACGATCACGTGGCCGGTTTCGCCGAGTTCACCTTCCGCCGCAGTGGTGGCCTGAAGCGCTTGTTGCAGCGCAAGAGCGGCTTTGATGCCTATGTAAGGAATTACGATCCCGCAGCAGAGTACCGGCTGGTGGCGGTGAGGCCGGATGCAACCTCGGCGCTGCTTTTGGGGCGGCTGCCTCCGCCTGAATAAGGCGCATCAGTCATTTCCATGCGGCTTGCACGGTGGTACCGGGTCCAGCCCGCCTTCGCACAGTGGTTGGCAGCGTGCCACACGCTTCACCGCCAGCCAGCCGCCGCGCAGGTGGCCGTGTACTTGGATGGCTTCCATGGCGTATTCCGAACAACTTGGGTGAAAGCGGCAGTGCTGGCCCAGCAGCGGGCTGATGAAACGCTTGTAGCCACGCAGCAGCAGGAGGATGGGGGAAGGCATGGTTTTATCGGAAAGGCAGGGTGACGAGCTTGCCGCTTTGGGGGGACTAAGCTATAACACGCGACTGCTTTTTCTCAACGCATGAGGCGTGAGGGTCCGTATCGTGGCAACGAAAGCGAAAACCCCTGGCAAGGCTTCCAGCAAGGCTGCCGCCGCACGTAAACCGGTCAGCAAGGCCGTGCCGAAGAAGCCGGTCGTCAAGAAAGCCCCCGCCAAGGCGGTCGTAAAGAAAACAGTGGTGAAAAAGGCCGTGGCAAAGGCTGCTCCTGCCAAGAAAGTCGTGAAAAAGACGCCAGCCAAGCCGGTAATCGCAAAATCTCCGGCAAAAAAAGTGCCGGCGAAGAAGGTGGCCGCCAAGAGCACGCCTGCGAAAAAGACTCCGGTGAAGAAGGTTGCTGCGCCGGAAAAGGCCAAGAGCGCGATCAAGCGCATGGCCGAATCGCTGGTCGAGCTGGTCAAGCCCAAGGCTCAGGCAAAGCCTGCGCCTGCCAAAAAGGCTGCTGCAAAAAAGGCGGCAGAAACTCCATCCAAGGTGGTAGCCAAGGCTGCCGCCGGTCCGAAGAAAAACACCTCCAAGGCTTCTGCTGCACCGGCCAAACCGGTTCAGGCTGGGGGTGCCGAAAATGCATCTGCAAGGAACACGATGAGCAAGGCTGCACCCGTTACCAAATCCAAGGCCAAACCGGCCGTTCAATCCACTGCCTCGGCTGTTGTGGATGCCGCAACATTGCTGCCGGAGCGTCCGGCGCTTCCTATCGGTTATCGCCCCAAGCCGGGTGAGGAATACATGAGCCCCGAGCAACTGGAGTATTTCCGCCAGAAGTTGCTCAAGTGGCGCGCCGCTCTGGTCGAGGAATCCCAGCAGACCATCGACATCCTGCGCGAGGAGGTGCGCGATGTGGGCGACGATGCCGAGCGTGCCACGCGCGAGACGGAAAACTCGCTGGAGCTGCGTACACGCGACCGTTATCGCAAGCTGATTTCCAAGATCGACAAGGCGCTCAAGCGCATCGACGATGGCGAATATGGCTATTGCGAGGAAACCGGCGAAGAAATCGGTCTGGAGCGACTGGAAGCCCGCCCCATCGCCACGCTGTGCTTTGATGCACAGGAGCGCTGGGAGCATCGCCAGAAGCTGATGGGCGATTGATTTTTCGACCATCTGTCATGCAAACGAGCCACTCCATCCAGGGTGGCTCGTTCGTTTATGGCGGCAGAAAAGCCGTGTATCGACTTGTGGCTGGCCGGGGAACGGATGGTGTGCTTCAGTCCAGCACGCCGACGGAGAAGTCCAGCCCGATGACGGCCAGTTCCTCGCGCTCGGTGGCAAGGTCGGCGTGGGTGAGGGC
Source organism: Pseudomonadota bacterium (assembly GCA_023438325.1). GTDB lineage: Bacteria > Pseudomonadota > Gammaproteobacteria > Xanthomonadales > Xanthomonadaceae > Denitratimonas. The sequence goes on from JAEXRB010000289.1 coordinate 5,404, forward strand.
ATGGCTGGCCAGCCATGCTGCAGGCAGGTCGAGGCGGATCGTGTTGTCGTCGACATTCAGGCGCATCGGCGGCAACGGGGCGCGATCGTGGCTACGGTGCAGCAGGATGCCCAGGCGCAGCAACACGACGTTGCGCAGCGTGGCCTGCGCCATGCGACCGGGCAGGTTGGCGAGCATGTTCTGGTTGATGCCGCGGCGCTGGCAACGCACCAGGGCGGCGAGTACGGCTTGTTCCTGCCGGGAGAATCCGTCGATGTCCGAATTGGCCACCACGTAGGCACCGTGCTTCTGGTGCTGGCTGTGCGAGATGGCCAGCCCGAGTTCGTGCACGCGCGCGGCCCAGGCCAGCGTCAGGCGATCGTCCGGTTCCAGTTCCCAGGCGCCGGCGATCTGGTCGAACAGGGCCAGCACGGTGTCTTCCACGCGTTGTGCGTGTTCTGCGTCCACGCCGTAGCGTGTGGTCAGCGCGGCGATGGCGGCATCGCGCGGATCACGCTGCTGGGCACGGCCGAGCATGTCGTAGAGCACGCCTTCGCGCATCGCGGTTTCGCACACGCGCATCTGCGTGAGCCCCAGTTCGCGGAAGCAGGTATCCATCACCAGAAGGCCGCCGGCAATGACCGGCCGGCGATCGCTGGAGACGCCCTCCAGGCGGATGTCATCGATGTGCTTGAAGTCCAGCAGCCGCTCGCAGGCAGCGGCAAGGCCATCGGCCGTGATCGCGCCGGCGGGCAGGTGAGGACTTGAGAGTATTTCCGAGATGGCTTTGGCGGTGCCGGAGGAGCCGATCGTTTCCTGCCAGCCGAGTGCGTTGTAGGCGGCGGTGAACTGCTGGAATTGCTGGGCCAGTTCCAGTTGTCCGGCCTGCCAGCGTTTGCGGGAAAGTTTGCCGTCGGGGAAAAAACGGCGGGTGGTGGCGATACAGCCCATCTGGAGGCTCTCGCGTTCCAGTGGCTGGAAGCCTTCGCCGATGATGAACTCGGT
>JAEXRB010000341.1 GCA_023438325.1 Pseudomonadota bacterium
TGTTGACCGTTACCGATGCCTCGGCATAGGTGCCGGCGGCGATGTGAATGATGTTGCCGATGTCGGCCTCGTTCACCGCATGCTGGATGCTTGCACACGGGTTGGTCGCGATGGAGCAATCGTTGGAGACATTGCTGCCACCGGGCGCGACATAGCGATCGCTGCGAATCCACAGATCACCGTAGGCCTCCAGAATTTCGCCGTGTACTTCGATACCGCCACCCATGGTGGGCGAGGCACCTGTCGCCCCGAGATACTGGCCACCAGGCTGTTGCAGAGAGGCGATGTAGGCAAACGCGTTGGCGATCTGCACCTGGTAGGTCACAGGATTCACCGCCTGCAATGCCTGAATCGCGAAGGCGGTGGTCTGCCCGCTCGCGTTGCCGTTCTCGACGGTCTGCGAGGAGGAGCTCACAAAGCCACCATTCGGCGCCTGATAGTTCAAAAGCAGCACCGCCAGCCCGGCATTGGAATTGGCCGAGGCCCAATTGCCCGAGATCGGCGCCACGTTCGTTCCGGTGGCGGCACCTGCCCACAGACCCCCGGCCAATCCGATCACGTCATAAGTATCGTGGGTCGGGCTGGCGGAATTGAGGCTGTTGATCACCTGCCCGATGAAGGCCGCATGGGCCGTGGACTGACCGGCAAGATGCGCTGCGATCGTCACCTTGCTCAGATCCCATGCAACCAGTTCCGGAATGCCACCGCCATTACGCGATGCCATCACGGCACTGGCGTAACCGTGCGCATTGAAATTGTTGCCCTCGCCATACTCACCTGCAGCGAGTTTGCTCCAGAACCCGACCTGCACCAGATCGGCATAGGCGGGATCACCGGAGACGGATGTCAGCAGTTGCAGGAACAGCGGATCGTGCGTGGCGAAGCGATGATCGCCATCGGTGAACTGAAAACCCGAGATACAGGCAATTCCCGCGAGGTGACATCCCCCGTTGGCGACAGCCGCATCCAGGTGATCCGTATCTGCGGTATGCGCATAGGCGCGCAGCAGACCCAGCGCCGTCGCACCCTGGGTGTTGGCAGTTCCTCCGCCCCCCACGGTCCAGGGGAAACCACCGTTGCCCAATTGCTGCGCAATGAGCCAATCGGCCGCATCCTGAAGCACCTGCACCTGCCCGGCCTTGGGCGCGGCCAAACCAGGCTTGGCCTTGTTCGCATCCATCTGGACATGCACGGGTCTTGGCTGTAGTCCAAGCTCCCACTCCAAGTCCGCCGCCACCGCAGGCGAGACCATACCCGCCACCACCAGGGCGCAAGCAGTGAGCATGCCCAGCCAGCGCGGATGCTTGTCGCTGGCGGCAAGGTTCAAGAGCAGATTCGACGGATTGGATCGCATGACGGATTCCTTCGGCGAGAGGCGAATTGCGTGGAAAGAAGAAAAGACGAAAGCGGAAGCAGCCCTGGCGCCAGCAACGAGCCGGGGCAAAGATGCATAGCGAAATAATGTGTGTGAGCGGCTCATGCGCACGGCATGCGGTGCGCTGGCGTCGGGAGCAATGTCGGAAGCGGCGTCGCAAGCGCTCAGCGCTGCGAAAGGAAGCAGCCGTTGCGTATCGCCCGCTCGCTCGCGTGAGAGGAGGTGAAGTATCCGTTGCCGCAACCGCAGCAGAAGCTTCGGAGAGAGGCATCTCATCCCCGAAATCCGGATCAAACCATTGCGTATGGCGAGATTTCTCCGCATCCCCCTCTCCTGGTTCTGGAGACACTGACGCGTCTCCAAGCCGATTCCCCGTCGGCACAATGAGAACCTTACCTCACTTTCAAGCTTCATTCACCCCTCATTTGGGGTAAAAAGCATGAAAAGTTGTTCTTTTCTTGATCAAGTCAGTGAGTATTGGTGATTTTTCGTGCGCAAATGAAGAGCTTCAGAACAAAGCTTCGAGTCATCGATGCAAGGACGGTTCGATACTCACCACCTTCATCCTCGATGAGCCTGCACCCAAGCCGTGGCCTCCACTTGAGCCACTGAACAAGTCACAGCCGTCACGCCTTGTGCATGCTGATGCGCGATGCGTCGTGTGACTTTCAAGCCGTGATCACCCTGGCGCGACTTACAATCGTCAGTCACAAACTTTCAGGAGAACGACATGGTTTCCGCTGATGTGCGTGCGGTGGTAAGTGGTGGTGCGTCCGGGCTGGGGCTGGCAACGGCGCGGCGCATCGTGTCGGATGGCGGCAAGGTGGTGCTGCTCGATTTGAACGATGAAAAGGGCCAGGCGGCAGCGGCGGAACTGGGTGCGGCGGCGCATTACGTGCATCTGGACGTGACCGATGAAGCCGCCACGGCGGCAGCACTGATGCAGGCCCAAGAGCGCATGGGCGGGCTGAATGCAGCGATTTCGTGCGCGGGCATTCTCGGCGCGGGCCGTGCCCTCGGGCGCGAGGGGGCGATGCCGCTGGCACAGTTCGCAACCACGGTGACGGTGAACCTGATCGGCAGTTTCAATCTGGCCAAGGCATCCGCCGAGCTGATGCAGCACAACGCGGCGAACACGGACGGCGAGCGCGGGGCGATCGTGTTCACTGCGTCGATTGCCGCATTCGAGGGGCAGGTCGGTCAGGCGGCCTATGCCGCCAGCAAGGGTGGCGTGGTCGGAATGACGCTGCCTCTGGCGCGCGAGTTCACCCGCATCGGCGTGCGCGTGATGACGGTGGCGCCGGGCGTGTTCCACACGCCGATGGTGGATGGCATGCCCGAAGCGGTATATCAGTCGCTGTGCGCGCAGGTGCCGTTCCCGTCGCGACTCGGCGCTCCGGCGGAGTTCGCCGATACGGTGGCTTTCGTCCTCGGCAATGGCTATCTCAATGGCAGCGTGATCCGCGTGGATGGCGCGATCCGGCTGCAGCCCAAATAACGCCTATCGCACCCGCCACCATGCCCGCATGGCGGCGAGCGGAAAATGCGCTGCCAGGCCGGAAAACACCAGGCAGCGCAACCACAACGGGCTGGATGCGGCATCGAACTTGCGAAAGTAACGCCACATGCCACGGTGCTTTTGCCACTCCACCCAGATCGGACGGCGGCGGCTGGAAGTGCCTTTGTGATGGATCACGGGAACATCGTCGGCAATGGCGATGCGCAAACCGGTGGCGAGCACGCGGCGGCACAGATCCAGATCTTCGCAATGCAGGACATAGTCGGTATCGAACCCGCCGAGGCGTTCGAACAGGTCGCGTGGCATCAGCATCAGGGCGCCGGATGTGGCTTCCACGTCGATCAGGCCGGCCACGGGAGCCGTATCCGCCTGCGCTTCAGCGGAGCGCAGGCCAAGTGCCTGGGCAATGGCACGCCCAGGCAACGGCGTGCGGCGCCGCGCTGCGGCCTGCATCGAGCCATCCGGGTTGAGCAGGCGCGCGCCGAGCAAGCCGATATCGGGCTGGGCATCCAGATGCGTGCACAGGTGCGAAAGCGTATCGGGCCGCAAGCGGCAATCGGGATTGACGAACAACAGGCGTGACGCACGGGCGCAGGCAGCGCCCTGATTGCAGGCCGTTCCGAAACCGGGATTGCCAGCGTTGCGCAACAGCGTCAACGCCGGATGTGGAGGCAAACGCTCCGGAGCACCATCGCGCGAGGCGTTGTCCACCACTACAACCTGCACCGCGACATCCTGCGCCAGAAGATCGGCGACGCAGGAAATCAGATATTCGCCGCTGTCATGACTGACGACGATGGCCGTGACGACAGGCGGCGACATGCGCAATGTTTCAGAGCGCGCTGCGCCAGCCGGCGCTTTGCGATTGCGCGAATGCGTATGCCGCCGGCCATGCACGCAGACCAACCGCCAATCCACGCAACTCGGCGCGGAACGCAGCCACGCAGGCAGCGGCATCCCAATGTGCCGGCCAGCCGGCCAGGCGCGGCACTTCGCCACCGACCAATGCCTTGCCTTGCGCTTCCACCGCCGCACGCAGATCGGCCAGCCAGTAAACCGGCGGCGATGCCGTTCCTGCGAACGCCTGCTGCATGCGCTCCACCACGCTGGAGCGGTGGTAGGCCAGGTATTCGGTCAGATAGGTGCCGAGGGTGTCGTCGTTGGCGGCCGCCATGTCGTCCAGCTTGGCTGCCAGCACGCCGAGTCGATGCGCCGGATCGGCAGCATAGACATCCTGTGCCACGTGCGCAGCCAGCCCGGCCAGGCACTGCGCCGCATCCGGACGCCCCAGTGCATCGTCGGCGCTCACGCCGAGGGCGATTTGCATCAGTGCGAACGGGAACGCCACATCCACGCCATCGGCATGCGCCAATCGCATCAATTCCACTTGCAGTTCGCTGGCGCGATGCGCACCAGGCAAGGTGCAGGGAATCAGTCGGCCGCCATCGAAAGCCAGCGGCGCGAGGCGCTCACCCACGCCCGCGCCAAAACGGTTCGGGCCACTCCACAGCGCAGGCGTGCGGTAGGTCGCAAGATACGTCTCGCGTGTCGCGGTCATGCCGGCGCGTTCTTTGTCACCAAGCTGGAACGGCAAGGTGGGATCGGTCAACGCGAATTGCCCGGCCCGGCCCACGGCCGTGAATGCGACGCGACGTTCCGGGCGCAGCCAAGGCGCTCGCGCAACGATGACACCTTGCAGGCTGTCGCGTTGCAGACGTGCAGCAGGCTGCATCGTGCAGGCCTGCGCCAACGTGGCGCCGCACATGGCCAGTTGTTCGGCCAGCGGATCTGTTTCCGGCGCATGCCCGGCCGTCTGCGCATCCGACGCTGAATCGAAACTGCGCGTGGCAAAGATGCGGCCATCGGCATAAAGCCCGGCTGCGTATTCTGGGTGGCGCAACAGCGGCAAGGCAGTATCGGCATCCAGAAAAACGTGTCGCGTTCCGGCAGCCATGAGCGCAACCAGATTGCGCACCGCGCCCGAAGCGCCAGCCACGGGCGTCAGCAGCCAGCGCAAGGCATCCGCCTGCTCGGGCAAGGCATCGGCGAGTGCGGTGACGATACGCGCAGCCTTGTCGGCGGTGACGTGATGTGTGGTGATGCCGGCCTCTCGCGAGAATGCCGCGATCGCCTCGTCGTGCTCGGCGCGCAGCGCGGCATCGGCTTCCAGGTCGATCACATGAACCGGCCATGCGAGCCCGAAACGCTGCGCATGCCCGGCCAGTGCATCGAGCATCGTACGCAGCTGCCCGGACGTGGCAGGCGCACGCAGGAACACGCCGGATACCGGCGCCTGCGGATCGCCCGTCTGCGAAGAAAAACGCGCCATGAACTGCGCATCGGTCTGCATCAGGCCGCGCGCAGCGAACATTTCCAGCACCTTCTGCACTGCCGCCCCCTGCCCTTTCAGCGCCGGCAACGCCTCCATGATGCGGGTGACGTGATCGACCATCGGCAAAAACGGCTGGCACAGCTCGAAGGCACGCGCGACATCGGCGGTCATCACGTGACTGCGGCCGGTTTCGGCTTCGAAAAACACGGCCTCGCCCGCACCAAGGCTGGCCATGCGGCCGGCGACGGAAGCGTAAAGGGGAACGGGATTGTCGGAAAGATGGGAAGTCATGGAAAAATTCGTCAAGTCAACGCGAAGCGAGCCGTGCTTCCAGCTCGGCGCGTGCGGCACGCTCGGCCGCCAGCTCGGCTTCCAGTTGTTGCAACCGCAGGCCGGCGGCGATGTGCCGGCGCACTTCGTCGTTGTAGTGGGTGTAAACGCTTTCGCTGGCATCACCGAACAGGGCCAGCGAAGGAAGTTGTTCAAGGCGCTCGGGCGAGGCGCTGCATGCGGCGATGTAGTACAGCGGCGGATACGCTGCGGCTTCATTGATCGAGCCATCACCTGCCAGCACGGCAGCTTGCCAAGCATCCCGTCGCGCAGGGTCAGTGACATCCCACAGGGCCGACTGGAACAGCAATTTCTGGCCGAACAGACGGTGCGCAGCAAAGCGTGACGCCAGCAACGCCTCGAACTGGTCACGATACAGTTCGCGCACGTGGTACTCATTCACCGTGCCGGGAATATCGCTGTAGTTGCGTTTGTCCGGCGTGGAAACCAACAGCAAGCCACCGGGTTTGAGCAGGCGTGCGAAGCCATCGAGCATGCGCTCTTGCGCCTCCACATGTTCCAGCGTTTCGAAGCTGGCAATCAAGTCGAAACTGGCCGATGGCAGGTGATCGAGCGCGGTGCAATCGGCCACGTCGAAACGCAGGTTGGCGCGCGTGCCGTAACGGGCGCGAGCATGCGCGATGGCCTGCGGAGAAATATCCAGCCCGAGCACCTCCTCGGCGGCATCGGCAAGCAAAGCCGATCCGTAACCCTCGCCACAGGCGGCATCGAGCACGCGCAGGCCGTGCGCGAGCGGGCGCGCAAACGCGTAGCGATGCATGTGCTCGTACCAGATTTCGCGCACACACTCGGGCGTGAAGCGCTCACCGGTGAATTCAAGTGAAGGCGTTGTCATACGGGCGGAAAAAGTTCCTGTTGGATGCCGGCCACGGGCGCCTCCGCTGGTGGCATCGCCGCCCCTGCAAGCGTGGCGGCGATGCGCGCACGCAGCGCGGCCAGTGGATCGCGCAGGATGAAATCGGCAACCTGCGCATTGTAGTGCGGATAACGCGCCACGAGCCGCGCCAGATTTTCCCCGCCCGGCACGTGATCTTCCAGACTGAACGAAGCGCCGCCCCGATGCACGACATAAGCTGTATCGCACAATACGTTGCGCCAGCCATGCCCGGCGGCGCGGCGGCAGAAATCGTTTTCTTCGCCGTAGCCGCGTCCGAAGGTGGCGGCATCAAAATCGCCAATGGCATCCAGCGTGGCACGGCGCACGAACATGCAGAAGCCCACACCGGTGGGAAGTTCGGGATATTCCGGTGAACCAGCCTCGCGCACGGCACGCGCCATGCCATCGGCCTCGTCCAGCGAAGGCACCGGCGCGGCGCGACAGAAATCGGGCAAGGAACAGATTTCAGCATTGTTGGACCACGGCGTGACCGTGGCGATGCGCGCATCCGAGGCCGCACACGCCAGCATCGCCTCGTACCAACCGGGCGTAGCCCAGGCATCGGCGTTGAACAGGATCACGTCATCCGGTGCGGTTTCGGCAAACGCCAGATTCACGTTGCCGATGAAACCGAGATTCTTTTCGCGACGAACAGATTGAAATGCCAACCGGCTCGATGCGGCCTGCGTGGCGATCACCTGCGCCACTGCCGGATCAGGCGAGGCATCATCGGCCACGAACACGCGGGTGCCGGCAGGCAAGGTGCATTCGAGGCTGGCCAGACACCGAGTCAAGTCCTCGGCGGCCTGATAGGCCGGCACGATGATCGTTGCACCCATCATCGCCTAGCCCCACTTCCGCTCGATCACGATGCACCCCAGATGCCGCGATGCACCGCGCACCGTCAGGCCACGCTCGACCGTATCAAACAAACGCAAACCTTCCGGATCCAGCGCATGCAGGCGCAGGATGTAGCTGGCTGGCAACAGCGGCAAATTCATCAGATGCACGCGAAAGCGCCAGTGCGAGCCATCAATCTGCTCAGGCCGCGCCTCGTCCAACTGGCTGCTCGTGCCGAACAGGCCGCTGCCATCGCTGCGCACCACGCCCACGCCAAGTCCCGGCATGCGGCCATCGGGCGAATAGACATCGGCCTCGACCGTCACATCCGCGCCAGCGGCAAGCAGCTGCGGCACCTCATCTTCATTGCCGTCCACCGCCACGCGCACGATGCGATAGGCCTCGCCCACGTAATGACGATCCAGCGCCGGGCCTTGCTCTGCCGCCTGGCGCCGCTCGTGGAAAGCCAGATAATCCTGAGTTACATCGAACACATCGCCATAAGCCTGCACCCTGCCCTCGTTGAGCCACAACGCCTGTCGGCACAACTTCTGCACGTGGTACATCGAGTGCGACACCAGCAGCAGCGTGCCGCCGCCTTCCAGATAAGCCTCGATCCAACGGATGCACTTTTTCTGGAACGATTCGTCACCCACCGCCAGCACTTCATCGGTAATGAGCAAATCCGGCTTCACCGCCGCGATCACGGCAAATCCCAGCCGCACCACCATGCCGGAGGAGTAATGCTTTACCGGTTCGTCGAGATAGCGGCCGATGTCGGCGAAGGAGACGATTTCCTCGAAGCGCTCGCGAATCTGCGCACCGTTCCAGCCAAGGAAACCGGCGGCAATCGCAATGTTCTCGCGCCCGGTGCGCTCCAGATCGAACCCCGCACCCAACTCCAGCAAGGCGCCCATCGTGCCGCGCCGCTCGATGCTGCCGGCACTGGGCAAAAGCACGCCGGATATCAGCTTCAACAGCGTGGATTTGCCCGCGCCGTTCTGCCCGATGATGCCAAGCGATTCGCCGCGTCGTACCGTGAAGCCGACATCGCGCAAAACATCCCACTGCGGGAAAGACCGACCCAGAAGAATGCGTCCGAATGCGCCCAGTCGTGTTCGCGCATCTCCGCTGCGCGGATACGCCTTGCCCAGATGCTCGGCGTGCAGCAACACCTCGCTCACAGGAACTCCCGAACATGCGGCCGGAATCGCCGATGCATGGCCCAGGCCAGCAGCAGCGCCAGCGCAGCTACCAGCAACGACATCCACGGCAAAACCGCATCGGCATTGCGCCACAGTAGCGGATCGCGAATCGCGGCGATCAACCCAGCCATCGGGTTCACGCGCATCCATGGCTCGAATGCCGCCGGCAGCAGGCTGCTGTCGTAAAGGATCGGCGAGAGAAACATCCACGCGGTGAGCAGATAAGTGAGTATCTGCTGGGTATCTCGTGCAAACACATTGCAGATGGCCGCGATCTGCGCCAGCGCCAAAGCCAGCACGAACATGCCCGCCCATGCCGGCAATGTCAGCGGCCACCAGCCCAGACTCACCTGCCCTTGCCATGCCGCCAATACCAGCGTCACCAGCAAGAAGCCCAGACCATGCACGATGAACGCCGCGATCACTCGCGCCGCCACCACCTGCCACGTGGACACGGCCACCTTGCCGAGCAGGCCGGCGTTGTCGGTCAAGCCACTCGTGCCACGCGCCACGGCTTCGGAAAACGCAAACCATGGCCACATGCCCAAGGCCAGAAACGCAATGTAACCACGCTCATCCAACCCAGGCACCCGCGCCTTGAAGATATGCACGAACACCAAAGCGAACACCAGCAGTTGCAACAACGGCGCAAGCACCGCCCACGCCGCACCCAGCACGTTGCCGGTGAAGCGCTGGCGGAGGTCTTGTTGCACGAGCAACCAAAGCATTGATGCTTCCAGTAGTGACAGACACCGGAAGAAAAGACCGATGCAAAAAAACTTATGGGAGCCGATGCAACCACGTACCCGCAGTCTTTACAACACCGGAGACCCAAAGCTCAACTCGAAGGGTGGCCACCCAAAAAAGAAAGAGCGCGCGCACGAAATCCAGAACAAAAACTACGGAGTAATAATTTTTACACCCGTTTCATCTCCAGCACGATGATAGCGACTAACCAAGCGCTGAACGACCGCATCATTAAGCGTGACATCTTGCAGAGAAAGCTCGCGCATGAAAGCTGTCTTAGTT
>JAEXRB010000324.1 GCA_023438325.1 Pseudomonadota bacterium
CTTCCTCTCCGGCAGTCGCGAGCCGCAGCCGGGCAGTGCGGTGATGGTGACGCGCGAAGGCACGCGGCCCTTGCTGGTGGAGGTGCAGGCGCTGGTCGATCACAGCCCGCTGGCCAATCCACGCCGCGTGGCGCTGGGGCTGGAGCAGAACCGGCTGGCGATGCTGTTGGCGGTGATGCATCGTCATGGCGGCATCGCGGTGTACGACCAGGACGTGTTCGTCAACGTGGTGGGTGGTATCCGCATCCAGGAAACCGCGGCCGATTTGCCGGTGTTGCTGGCGATTCTTTCCAGCTTCCGCGGGCGTGCGCTGGAAACGCCTACCGTGGCGTTCGGCGAGGTAGGCCTCTCAGGTGAAATCCGGCCTGTGCCCAATGGCGAGGAGCGCTTGCGCGAAGCGGCGACGCACGGTTTCAAGCGTGCCATCGTGCCGCGCGCCAATGCGCCGAAAAAGCCCCTCGGCGGGCTGGAAGTGATTGCGGTGGAGCGGTTGAGCGATGCGCTGGAGGCGGCGCAGTAATCTCAATCCGGCCTTGCCGTTGGCGAGGCCAATGGCGAGGCGCTACTCGCCGAGTACCGAAAGTTCGTGCTGCAACGTCTGGTGGTTGCCAAGATTCAACTCGATCAGGCGCTTGAGCTGGGCGAAGCTGCCCAGGTCGATCTTGATGCAGGAAAAGCCCAGGCCGAGGCCTTCTTCGATGCGGGCCAGTTCCACGCCCATGCCGATCAACACGCCGCCTTCCAGGCGCAGATCCAGGCGGTAGCGCGTACCGATGCTGCCATCCCAGTCTTCCGGACGTTCCACCAATACGCCAGACAGCGACAGGTCGATCACGCGGGTGTTCCACATCTGGCTGCCGGAAAAAAGTCGCACGCTGCCTTCGACGGGGATGCGGTTGAAGCGTCGCTGGGCAACTTGGGATGCAGCGATATCGATGGGGCCGGGAATACACATCCGCCTCGAGCCAGAACCAGTTCAAGCACAATCTTGCTGCCGAAAAAAGCCATTCCAAGAAGGACCATTGCGGTCAGCGCAAGGCGTACTGCGCGCTTGCCTCGCCACCCGTAACGCACGCGTCCGAACAGCAGTGCGCCGAAAACACCCCACGCCAGCAGCGAGAGCACGGTCTTGTGCACCAAGTGCTGTGCAAACAGATTTTCGACGAAGACAGCGCCCGTCATCAATGCCAGCGTCAGCAGTGCGAAGCCGACGAAGATCAGGCGGAACATCAATGCTTCCACCAGCGTCAACGGCGGGAACACGCGCAGCAGTGCACTGAAGCGGCGTTGGCGCAGGGCGCGCTCCTGAAACCACAAGCCGATCGCCAGCAATGCCGCCAGGCTCAGCGCGGCATAAGCCAGCAGCGCCAGACCGGCGTGCAGTTGAATCTGCCAGCCCAGCGGCTGCATCGCATGCCGATGCGGGGCGAGGAAGGCATACAGCGCCAGCGTGAGCATCGCGATGGGATAGGAGGTGACGCCCAACGCGCCGATGGGGCGGGAAAGTGCGAGCCATGCGGTGAGTGCGGCAGTGCCCAGGCCAATCAGCGAAAGCGCAGTGAAAAAATGCAGATCGATGCCACCGGAAGCGCGCCAGGAGACGATGTGCGCAATGGCATGCAGCAACACCGCAGGCAGCGCGAGCAAGGCCGGGCCACGGCTGCTGCCGGACTCCTTCGCCAACTCGCGCGCCTGCCACAGGGCGGCGACGAAATACGCGAAAAGCGCGAGGCTGGCGAACAAGGAAGGCATCGCGCAAGTGTGGCACAGCCTGAACCTGCTGGGCAGGCGCGGACGCTCCAAATCACGAAACGCGCTCTATACTCCGCAGTCGCCTTTTTCGTAGCCAAGAACCATGTTCGATTCCCTGAGCCAACGCCTTTCCTCCACGATCCAGCGCCTGCGCGGGCGTGGCCGATTGACCGAGGAGAACATCCGCGAGGCCACCCGCGAGGTGCGCGTGGCACTGCTGGAAGCCGATGTGGCGTTGCCGGTGGTGCAGGCGGTGATCCAGCGCATCAAGGTGCGTGCGGTGGGTCAGGATGTGATGAAGAGCCTCACGCCCGGTCAGGCGCTTATCAAGGTGGTACGCGACGAACTCACGGCGGTAATGGGTTCCCAGAGCGCCGAATTGAATCTCAACGTGCCCGCCCCCGCCGTGGTGTTGATGGCTGGCTTGCAGGGTGCGGGCAAGACCACCACCGTCGGCAAGCTGGCCAAGCTGCTCAAGGAGCGGCGCAAGAAAAAGGTGATGGTGGTTTCCGCCGATGTTTACCGCCCGGCGGCGATCGAGCAGTTGAGGACGCTGGCCGAGCAGACCGGCGTGCTTTTCTTCCCGTCCGATCCTTCGCAGAAACCGGTGGACATCGTCAATGCCGCCATCGCCGATGCGAAAAAGAGCTTCGTCGATGTGTTGCTGGTGGACACCGCCGGCCGCCTTGCCATCGATGAGGCGATGATGGCCGAGATCAAGGCGCTGCACGCGGCCGTGAGCCCGGTTGAAACCCTGTTCGTGGTCGATGCGATGACCGGCCAGGATGCTGCCGTCACCGCCAAGGCGTTCTCCGAGGCGCTGCCGTTGACCGGCGTGGTGTTGACCAAGACCGATGGCGATGCACGCGGTGGCGCGGCATTGTCGGTGCGTTACATCACCGGTCGCCCGATCAAGTTCATCGGTACTTCGGAAAAGATGGACGGTCTGGATGTGTTTCATCCCGACCGCATCGCCAGCCGCATCCTCGACATGGGCGACGTGCTCTCGCTGGTGGAGCAGGTCGAACGCGATGTGGATCAGGAAAAGGCCGCCAAGCTCGCCGAGAAGGTCGCCAAGGGCAAGAAGTTCGACCTCAACGACATGCGCGACCAGCTCGAACAGATGCAAAACATGGGCGGCATCCACGCCTTGATGGACAAACTGCCAGGCATGGGCCAGGTGCCCGAGCAGATGAAGAATCAGGTCACCGGCAAGGAAGTGCCGCGCATGATCGCCATCATCAACTCGATGACGAAAAAGGAGCGTCGCCATCCGGCGTTGCTCAATGGCTCGCGTCGTGCCCGCGTGGCGAAAGGTTCCGGCACCACGCCGGCCGATGTGAATCGCCTGCTCAAGCAGTACCAGGGCATGGAAAAGATGATGTCCAAGCTCTCCAGCGGCGGCATCAAGGGCATGCTGCGCGGCATGAAGGGCATGATGGGCGGACGCGGCCCCGGCGGCTTTCCGATGCGCTGACGGACGATGCAACCGTGAACGCGACGGGCGAGGACATTCGCTTCAACCCGGCGGTGGTACGCGGTTTCATCGTGTTCGCACGCTGTGTCGGTGTTTTACTCGCACTGGCCGCGCTCGCAGTACTGCTGACCTGGATGACCGGCGCGGGGCCGTTGCGCGGGTTCGTGCAATCGGGCATCAGCGCCCGCGCTGGAACAGCCCTGGGGCTGCTGATCGCCGCCAGCGCCCTGCTGCTTCGCTACAAAGCGCCGCGTGTCAGCATCGGCCTGTCGCTGATGGTGCTGGCGCTGGGCATCAGCGAGTTGGCGTATTACGGACTGGGCACCGGCGCTCTGGACTGGTCGCGTATCGGCGCCAGCTTGCCGGCATGGCCGGAACGGCCGCTGGAGCACATGACGCTGCTGACGGCACTGTCCTTCGTGTTGATGGGATGTGTGGGTATAGCGTCGGTGCAGGCACGCATGACATGGGCGCGCGATGCCGCCGCATTGGCGGTGGTGGCTACGGCAATGGCATCCGGCGCACTCTGGGGGCTGATCCTGGCGGGCGATGGTGGCGAGCTGCAACGTCGCATGCCGATCATGAGTGCAGCCTTGCTGTTGCTGTTGGCACTGGGGTGGCTGTCTTCGGCGCCCACCACCGGCCTTACCCGCATTGCCGTTGCCGACAGCATCGGCGGCGCCTTCGCTCGGCGCTTGATCCTGCCTTCCTTGTTGTTGCCCCTGCTGTTCACCTTTGCCTTCAAGATGGTTCAAGTGTGGCTCGACATGCCCGAGTCACTGGCGCTGGCACTGGCGGCCGTGGCGGGCGGCGGTGCAGTGGCGCTGATGGTCGTTTGGGTGGCCTTTTTGCTCGATCGCAGCGAGCGTCAGCGGCGGGCCGTGCACGTGCTGCGCACCGATGCCACAACCGATGCATTGACCGGCGTGGCCAATCGTCGTGCCTTCGACGCGGCTTTGGCGAGAGCGTTCGATGACGATGCTTCCGGAGCTTTGCTGCTGCTCGATCTGGATCGGTTCAAGTCGTTCAACGACAGTTTCGGCCATCCGGCCGGCGATGAAGTGCTACGCGAAACCGGGCGGTTGCTGCGTGGCGCGATACGCCCGCACGACATGGTGGCGCGCTATGGCGGCGAAGAGTTCGCGATTCTGCTGCCGGGCACCGACGCGGCAGGTGCCGGGCGCGTGGCGCAGCGCGCGCTGGACGCGTTCCGCACGCATCCGTGGACGTTGCGGCCGGTGACGATCAGCATCGGAATCGCCGTGGCCTCGGAGGGCGACACGGCGCAATCGTTGCTGCAACGTGCCGATGCGGCGCTGTACCTCAGCAAGCGGGATGGTCGAGATCGCTGCACGCTGGCTGCTAAATAGCGCGCGCTGCCGGTTCGATCCGGCCCCACTTGGCCGCAGGCCGATATCAAGGTACACTTTCCGGCTCACCCGGCCATTCCGGCCGCTGGGCAACACCGAGCAAACCTCATGGTCAAGATCCGCCTCACCCGCGGCGGCGCCAAGAAGCGCCCCTTCTACCACGTCATCGTCACCGACCAGCGCAATAAGCGTGATGGTCGCGCGATCGAGCGTATCGGCTTCTACAACCCGGTTGCCAAGGGTCAGGAGCCGCGCGTCCAGCTCGACACCGACCGCATCAAGCACTGGATCGGCGTTGGCGCACAGCTGACCGAAAAGGTCGACCAGCTTTACCGCGAAGCCCTCAAGGCTGCGCCGGCTCAAGCCGCCGCCTGAATCTGAGCGACGTGCCGGCATGAGCGGCGAGCGCCGTATCCTGCTGGGCCGCATCGCCGGCGCGCATGGCGTGCAAGGCTGGGTCAAGATCGAATCCCACACCCAGCCGCGCCGCAATATCTTCCGTTACCTGCCCTGGACACTGCGTCATCGTGGTGTCGAGCATGTAGTCGAGGCGGTGGAAGGGCGTGAACAGGGCAAAGGCCTTGTCGGGCACTGGCCGGCACTGGAAACCCGCAACCACGCCGAGGCGTTGGTCGGTGCGGAAATCTGGGTGCCGCGCGATGCGTTGCCGCCGCCCCGCCCGGGCGAATACTACTGGGTCGATCTGGAAGGCCTGCACGTGGTGGGCGCGGATGGCTTTGCCTTCGGCCGCGTCTCGCACTTGTTTTCGACAGGCTCCAACGATGTCATGTCGGTCATCGGCGAGCGCGAACGGCTGATTCCGTTTCTGCGCGACGATGTCGTCAAGCGCGTGGATCTGGACGCAGGCCTGATCGAAGTCGATTGGGATCCGGAGTTCTGACCCGCGCCTAGGTCATCCGCCCATGCGCATCGACGTTCTCACCCTGTTCCCCGAGTTCATCTCCGCCGCCGCGGCGGTTGGTGTGGTCGGGCGTGCGCAGCAGCGTGGCCTGATCGACGTGCAAGCGTGGAATCCACGCGACTTCACCCATGACAATTACCGCCGCGTGGATGAGCGCACCTTCGGTGGCGGCCCCGGCATGGTCATGTCCACCCAGCCGTTGCGGGATTGCCTGGCCGCCATTCGTGCCGCAGCGCCGCTGCCTCCGCATGTCGTTTACCTCACCCCGCAGGGCACGCAACTGACCCAGCGGCGGGTGCGCGAGCTGGCCGCGTTGCCGCGCCTGGTGCTGGTCTGCGGGCGTTACGAGGGCATCGATGAGCGCCTCGTGGCACGCGAGATCGACGAAGAAATTTCCATCGGTGACTACGTGCTTTCCGGTGGCGAACTGGCGGCGGCGGTGGTGGTGGATGCGGTGGGCCGTGTGCAGCAGGGGGCGCTCAACGATGATGCCAGCGCCGCGCAGGACTCCTTCGAAGCGGGCCTGCTCGATTGCCCGCATTACACCCGGCCGGAGGTTGATGCCAACGGCGATGCCGTGCCGGCCGTGCTGCTCTCCGGTGACCACGCCGCCATCGCGCGCTGGCGCCGCCAACAGGCGCTTGGCCGAACCTGGCTGCGCCGGCCCGATCTTCTGGCGAGGATGACGCTGTCACGTGAGGATCGTCGTCTCCTGGAAGAATTCAGTCGCCAATGGCTGGATATGCGAGTAGTTGAATGAGTTCGCCACGCATCTGCTTGAACATGATCGTCAAGGATGAGGCGAAGGTGATCGGGCGCTGTCTGGCTTCGGTGCGTCCTTTCATCGATGCCTGAGTGATCGTCGATACCGGTTCCAGTGATGGTACTCAGGACATTGTGCGTGAACTGCTCGCAGATTTGCCCGGCGAACTGCATGAGCGTCCATGGAGGGATTTTGGCCATAACCGGAGTGAGGCCATCACGCTTGCGCGTGGGGTGGTGACTATCTGTTCTTCATCGATGCCGACGAAGTGCTGGAGCTGCCCCAGACATTCCAGCGCCCCGTGCTTGGAAGCGATGCTTATGCATTGCAGGTCAGTTATGGCGCAACGCGCTATCAGCGGGTGTGTCTGGTCGCCAACCATATCCCTTGGCGGTGGGAGGGCGTGCTGCATGAGTATTTGGCCTGCGACCGGGCTTTCGAGCGCCAGGCACTGAAAGGGCCGCGCGTGCGTGTCTACAGTGACGGCGCACGCAGCCAGCAGGATGTGGTAGACAAGTACGCCGCAGATGCGCGTGTGCTGGAAGCGGCGCTGGCCCTGGATCCGGGCAACCGCCGCTACGTGTTCTATCTGGCGCAGAGCTACCGCGATGCCGGTGAACGGGAGGCTGCGCTTGTTCAGTACGATCGACGTGCAGCAATGGAAGGCTGGGACGAGGAGGTCTGGTACTCGCTGTATCAGAGCGCATTGTTGGCGGAGCGCGGAGGTCACGCTCTGGGCCGCACCCGACTGGAAGTGATAGCTCTTGCCGCGCGAGCTTTCCATGACCAGGGTGGCGAATGTTGAATTGCCATGGAGCGTTGTCTGGGGTTGGTTGCAGTGATCGCTGAAGGCGACGGTACCGCTTCGAGCGTTGAAGCTCCCCTGATTGCTTCAGTCGCCGCCCACCTCCAACCCTGCCGTTGTGGCTGCAAGCTGCCCGGCAAGATCAAGATGTCCGACCCCGGCAATCTGGCCGTCTGCGGCATCGACCACGCCCTCGATGCGCAGCGCGGCACAATCGAGATCCATGTTTGCTCCATCGAGTTGCCATGTTGCGCCTTCCCCGATGTCCACGCGCTGGGCTTCTGCGGCAAGAGGTATCAGGCAGGCTGCCAACAGCAGCACCCACCTCCGCCGTGGCACAGGCTATGGTGCCGAAGGCGTGAGCAATTGGCAGTCTCTTGGCATTTTCCAACATGCAGGCTATAATGCGCGACTGCCCGCAGGGCAACCGGCCGCAATGGCCGCTCTTGCCCGAGCCATCGGGCCATACCACGATCCACAACCCAATCCCGTACATCGGGCCGGTGCCATCATGACCAACAAGATCATCCAGGAATTCGAGGCCGAGCAGGCCCAGCGCCAGTTGCCGAACTTCGGCCCGGGCGACACCGTCATCGTCAACGTCAAGGTGAAGGAAGGCAATCGCGAGCGCGTCCAGGCCTATGAAGGCGTGGTCATCGCCAAGCGCAACCGCGGCTTGAACTCGGCTTTCACCGTGCGCAAGATTTCGCACGGCACGGGCGTGGAGCGCGTGTTCCAGACCTTCTCGCCGACGATCGAATCGGTGCAGGTGAAGCGCCATGGCGCGGTGCGCGCCGCCAAGCTGTACTACCTGCGCGATCTGGAAGGCAAGGCTGCACGCATCAAGGAAGACTTGACCGCTACGGCCAAGGCCGGCTGATCTTCCGACAGCAAGACACGAACCAAAACACAGGGTTCACCCGATGGCCGCGAAAGCGGCCATCGGCGTTTGTGCGACTTGAAAAATGCCATTTCGTGCCCATCTGCCGGGCATCCTTCCATTGCTTCAGGATCAATGTCATGACGGCGCAAACCGAGAGCCATGCGTTCCAGTCCGATGTGCAACAAGTGCTGCGACTGGTCGTTCATTCGCTTTATTCCAACAAGAACATCTTTCTGCGCGAGCTGATCTCAAACGCGTCGGACGCGTGCGA
Organism: Pseudomonadota bacterium; assembly: GCA_023438325.1. Classification (GTDB taxonomy): domain Bacteria; phylum Pseudomonadota; class Gammaproteobacteria; order Xanthomonadales; family Xanthomonadaceae; genus Denitratimonas. The sequence continues at coordinate 8,244 of JAEXRB010000324.1, forward strand.
CAAGCTGCGTTTCGAAGCACTCAAATCGCCGGAGCTGTACGGCGATCAGCCGGAGCTGCGCATCGATCTTTGCTGGGACAAGGAGGCCCGTACCCTGACGATCTCCGACAGCGGCATCGGCATGTCGCGTCAGGAGCTCATCGACAACCTCGGCACCATCGCGCGCTCGGGCACGCGCCAGTTCCTCGATGCTCTGGGCGATGCACAGAAAGCCGATGCACAGTTGATCGGCCAGTTCGGCGTTGGTTTCTATGCTGCTTTCATCGTTGCAGACAAGGTCGCCGTGACCAGCCGCCGCGCCGGCAGCGACGAGGCCTTCACGTGGGCATCGGCCGGCGATGGCCGCTTCACGCTGGAGCCTGCGCAAAAAGCCGTGCGTGGCACCACGATCACGCTGCATTTGAAGGAAGGTGAAGACGAGTTCCTCGATGGCTGGAACTTGCGTTCCCTGGTGCGGACTTACTCCGACCACATCGGCTTTCCCATCCGCATGCCGGTGGAGAAAGACGACAAGCCCGGCGATGAATGGGAAACCGTCAATCAGGCGGCGGCGTTGTGGACGCGGCAGAAGGCCGAGGTCAGCGACGAGGAGTACCAGGCCTTCTACAAACATGTCAGCCATGATTTCAACGATGCACTGACATGGAGCCACAACCGCGTCGAAGGCAATCAGAACTTCACCTCGCTGCTGTACGTTCCCGCCAAGGCACCGTTCGATTTCGGCATGGAGCGCGATACCCGTCGCGGCCTGAAGCTGTACATCAAGCGCGTCTTCATCATGGACGCCGCCGAGCAGATGCTGCCCAACTACCTGCGCTTCGTGCGTGGCGTGGTCGACTCGGACGATCTGCCGCTCAACGTCAGCCGCGAAATCCTCCAGAACAGCCGTCAGGTTGAAAAGCTCAAGAGCGCGCTCACGCGCCGTGTGCTGGATCTTCTGGAAAAGATGGCACGCGAGGATGCGGACAAATATGCCGGTTTCTGGCGTGAATTCGGCAGCGTGCTCAAGGAAGGTCTGGCGGAGGATCCGGCCAATACCGCACGCATCGCCAAGCTGCTGCGTTTCGCCTCCACCCTGGCTGGCGAGCGCGAGGTGCTGGTGTCGCTGGACGACTACCTTGGCCGCATGAAGCCGGGCCAGGAAACGATCAATTACCTCACCGCCGATGGCTGGAATGCCGCCCGCAACAGCCCGCAACTGGAAGCCCTGAAGGCGCGCGGCGTGGAAGTGTTGCTGCTGCACGAGCGCATCGACGAGTGGATGATCGGCTACCTTTCCGAGTACGAAGGCAAGAAGCTGCGCAACATCGCCAAGGGCGAAATGGGCGCCGCCGAACTGGGTGAGAGCGCCGAGGAAAAGGCACAGCAGGAAGTGGTTGCGAAGGCGGCCGAAGGCCTGGTCGAAAAACTCAAGGAAGCGCTCGGCGAGCGCGTATCGGATGTTCGCGTGTCCCAGCGCCTCACCGATTCACCTTCGTGCCTGGTGCTGTCCGAGTACGACATGACCTTGCACATGCAGCGCCTCCTGAAGGCGGCAGGTCACGATGTTCCAGCCGGCAAGCCGACGTTGGAGATCAATCCGGCGCATCCGCTGCTGCAACGCCTCGATGCGGAAACCGACGATGCGCGTCGCGAGGACTTCGCCGTGCTGCTGTTCGAGCAGGCGCAACTGGCCGAAGGTGCGCAGCTGGATGACCCCGCCGCATTCGTGCGGCGCATGAACGCGCTGCTGCTCGGGTGAGTCGCGTCATGCCGGCGGGATATCGCGCGTTGCCGATTCCCGCCGCTGCCCGTGCCGAGTGCGAGTCGTGTGCCTGATCCTCGTCGGCATCCAGGCGCGCCC
>JAEXRB010000005.1 GCA_023438325.1 Pseudomonadota bacterium
CTGCCGTGTCTCACTTGCTGTCGCAGGATGCGGTCAGGGACTCGACCTTGCGACTGGTCAAGTTCGCCGGGCCGATCACCTCATCACAACGCGACGCGCTGGTGGCATCGGGCGCCAAAATCATCGACTACGCGCCGCACTACGCCTACATCGTCAGCATGTCCCCCGCGCTGGATGCGGATGTGTCGAGGCTGGAGGGTGTCGCATGGGTTGGCCCGTTCCTGCCAGCATTCAAGATCGACCCGAATCTGTACGCCGAAATCGATGGCGCGCGCGTTGCCGAAGAACTGGGCATTGATTCGCTCGTGATCGGCGTCGATACCACTGCCGATGTCCAGGCGGTGCGCAGCAGTCTGACCGCGGTGCCGGGCTTGCTGGAAGTCAGCAGTTTTTCATCCGGTGACGAAGAGCGCCTCCATGCGCGCTTCGAACGCGCCGCGTTGGCAAGCACCGTTTCCCAGCTCGCGCTGGATGCGCGGGTGCTTTCCATCGGATTCGCACGTCCCAAGCGCCTGGCCAACTCGCAGGCCGACTGGCTGCACCAGAGCAATATCGGCCCGTCGAGCCCGCACCTGCCGGTGTTCGATCGTGGCATCTACGGTTGCGGACAGATCATCGGCGAGCTGGATACGGGCCTGTACCAAGACAACGTGGCATTCAGGGACGCAACGCAAGTCACTCCGGTCAGCGTGTGCGACAACGGTTCGGGCTGTGCTCCCATCGCATCCCCGAACATGGCGGCGCGCAAGGTCATCGCCTATTACAAGTGGTCGGGTGATGCCGGCAGCAGTTGGGCGGATGAGCATGGACACGGCACGCACGTTGCCGGTTCCATTCTGGGCAACAACAACGTCGCAAATCCCGGTGTGGATTGCGTGAACTACACCACGCCAGGCGGCAATACCGATCTCGACGGTACGGCTCCGGGCGCCAAGTTGGTGATGCAGGAATCCGGCAGCGACCTGCGTTATCTCAACACGCAGGGCGGCAGTTCCTATCACGCCGGCGAAGTGGCCTATGAGAACGGCGCACGCCTGCACAGCAACTCGTGGGGTGCGGGCTGCACGAATATCTTCGGAGCCTGCGTTTCAGGATGCCAGGTCACTTACGACGCCGAGGCACGTGATGCCGATCGCGTGATGAATGATTACAACGACCTCCTGATGGTGTTCGCCGCCGGCAACGACGCCACGGCTTGCCCCAATGGCAACAACGTGGGCAGCCCCGGCAACGCCAAGAACGTGTTGGCCGTCGGGGCCACGCTGCGTGGCAGCTCGGCCAACGGCATGGCGACCTTCTCTTCGCGTGGCCCGGCGAGTGACAGCCGAACCAAGCCGGACATTTCCGCACAAGGCAACGGCATCATCTCGGCGGCACGCAATGCCAGCGGCACCACGAGCATGAGCGGAACGTCGATGGCGACGCCTACGGCTTCGGGTTTGGCCGCTTTGGTGCGCGAATATCTCCAGCGCGGGTTCTACCCTACCGGCACGGAAGTTTCTGCCAACGGCATTGCCGCGCCTTCCGGTGCCCTGATCAAGGCGATGATGATTTCCGGCACCACGCCGATGTCTGGCAGTGGCGCTGGCGCCCATCCAGGTCAGGCACAGGGCTGGGGGCGCAGCTTGCTCGACAACGTGTTGTATTTCGACGGTGATCAGCGTTCGCTGTTCTTGCATGACTCCGCAGTCGGACTGGCCACCGGTGACGCGCAGGAGCACGTGCTGACGGTTGCCGCGGGGCAGTCTCTGAACGTGGTGCTGACCTGGAGCGACGTAGCGGCGGCGGTGGGCGCAAGTCCTGCAACCGTCAACCAGCTTCGTCTTGAGGTGCAGGCACCCAATGGCGACATCTGGACGCAGAAGCTGCCTGCCGGATTCAGCGTCAACAACGCCAACCCCACGCAAAGCACGGGCAACACGAACTACGACACGATCAATACCGTGCAGCGTATCGTGCTCGATACTCCAGCCGCTGGCGCCTACATGATCCGCGTACGTGGCATCAACGTGGCGCAAGGTCCGCAGCATTACGCATTGGTGGCTACCGGTAGTCTTGTCGGAGGTGGGGAGCCCGATTTTGTTCTGGGTGCCGCAGATTCCTCGCTGGCTTTGTGTGCCGGGGGAACGGCGCAGACGACCGTCAATGTGTACGGGTTAGGTGGTTATGTCGATCCAGTGGCGTTGACCGCGCTGAGTTTGCCTGGCAGTGCTACCGGTAATTTCAGTGTCACACCCGTGATTCCAGCGTTGCCACCGGCTACTAGTGTTCTGACCATAGGTAACACTTCAGCGCTGGCCAGCGGCAATCACGTGTTTCTGGTCGAGGGGACCTCGGGCTCGCTCAACCGCACTGCTTCGGTCACGTTGAAAGTTGATGCCGAGGCACCCGCTGCGGGGACGCTTGTGGCGCCTGCCGATCAGGCCGCCGATGTGGCTACTTCGCCCACGTTGTCATGGAATGCGATTTCCGGCGCGGTGCGTTATCGCATCCAAGTCTCGACGAACGCGGGTTTTACTTCGCCACTGATCGATGAAGTCGTTACGGCGACGAGCTACACCCCCACCAGCGCGCTCGCCCCGAACACGCAGTACTACTGGCGCGTGATTGGCGAAAACGCGTGTGGCGCGGGGACGTCCAGCGCGACATTCCGGTTCACGACGGCGAACCTGATCTGCCGCACGGTGAGCCTCGCCATTCCAGACAACAATGCAGCCGGTATCACCGATCCGCTCGCCATCACGGATACCAGCAACCTGTTGGGTCTGAAGGTGTCGATCAAGGCGACGCATACCTACGTGGGCGATCTGCGCTTCACCCTGGCGCGTAGTGGGCAGTCGTCCGTCTTGATCGATCGCCCTGGTTACCCGGCTTCGACGTACGGTTGCAATGGAGACAACGTCGATATCGTGCTCGATGATGCATCGACGGTGGTGGTGGAAACCCTGTGCAACTCCACGCCACCGGCACTGTCGGGGACGGCCAAGCCACACAATCCGATCGATGCGACGTTCGCCGGAGCGCCGTTCAATGGCACCTGGACCCTGACCGTTTCAGACAGTGCGGGTGGCGATACCGGAACCCTGACCGAATGGTGCCTGATTCCGGTGCTGGAAACGGCAGGCGGGTCGGAATACACCGTTGGCGGTGACGTCAGCGGCTTGCAGTCGACGGGTCTGGTGCTGACGCTCAATGGCGGGGATGACCTGGCCATTGCTGCTGACGGCAGCTTCACCTTTGACACGCCTTTGGCGGACGCCGAGACCTATGAGGTCGAAGTGGACACCCAGCCTGCCGGTCAGACCTGTTCCGTGGCCAATGGCGCTGGCGAGATCGATGGCGCCAATGTCACCGACGTGGCCGTGACCTGCGAGATGTTGCCTCCTGACATCTTCAGCGACGGGTTTGAAGGCACGCCTTGATGCAACAGCCTTCCGGCGCTCCCTGCCCATGAGGTGGGGAGCGTTGGGAATCTGCTATTCCGGGCAATCCAGCCAAAGATTCAGTGCTTCGGCGATGTCGCGCCAGTCGAACGCGGCAATGCCGTTGTCGTTGTTGGCGACGTAGAGCACACCGTAGGGGAAGCGTTCGCTGGCGACCGGATGCAGCGCGATGCCATCGGTGCTGCGGACCTGGGCACCGTTGAAGCTGCCCAGGTAATCCAGGGTGGCGCGATCGAAGACATGGAAGCGGTTGGCGTGCTCGCTCTGGTCGGTTGCGATCCAGTAGCCGTTGCCGCTGGGGCAGTCGTACAGTGCGATGCCTTCCGGGTCACCCTGAAACAGGCCTTCGCCCAGGTGTTCACCGGTGTAGACGCCATCCAGGGTGTGGACGAGCGGCCCGGCGCTGCGGAAGTCCGGGTGCTCTTCGGACACGATCAAGCGGTTGAAGGCCGCATCGCCGGCGATTGATTCCACCCGCCGCAGCGCGCTGTGTTCCTGCGTTCCGCCATAGGCATCGATGGCCCAGGCGGCGATGGGGTTTTCATCCAGTCGCAGACGGAAACGGCGCACGCGCTGGTTGAGGCGCTCCAGCGGCGGGACGGCATCGCCGTCCTGATAGCTGTCGGTCACGTAGGCATCCACGTCGCCCGGTGCGGTTTCGTTGAGCCACAAGCCGTAGGGCAGGGTCAGGAAGCCTTCGCCGAAACTGCCGAGTGGTGAGAATTCGGGCAGCGAGAGGACTTGCACAGCGCCCCCGTTGCGCTCGATCACCAGCACGGCATCGCCGAACGTGGCGATGCCGTTGGGCCGACGCAGGACACCTGCCTGGCCGACACGCTGCAACAAGGTGCCATCGTTTCCGTCATAGACGAACAACTGTCCGACGTGTTTGGCGCTCGCGATGACCCAGGTTTCGCCTTCGGGCGAGAGCCAGGTGGCAAGGGAGTCGATTTCCGCGTCCGTTGTGGCCGCACCGATGAAGGCTTCGGTGATCTGTACCGATGCCACGCCATCACCGGCCTGCACTTCGGCCGGCACCACACGCGTGGTGGGGCCTGCACAGGCCGACAAGGCCAGTGCACAGGCAAAGGCCACTGGCAAACGGGGTGCGAGGCGATTGGCAATGACGCGCAAGATGATGTCCCCCGGGGAAGGCAGGCATGATAGCGAGCGCCGGGGATGCGGCAAAGAGGAACCAGGTGTGGAGCAGGAGCACGACGAGGGCATGGGAAAACATCGAAATACATCGGCCGACACTCATCACGGTGCACAGGGCGCGCAGGCTCATGCACATGAGCACGGCCACAGCCATGCTCCGGCACTGACCACCGACAACCAGCGCGCCGTGTTGCTGGCGCTGGTGTTGACGGCTGCGTTTCTCGGCGTGGAAGTGGCGGGCGGGCTGCTTTCCGGTTCGCTGGCGCTGATTGCCGATGCCGGCCACATGCTGACCGACGTGGTGGCGCTGGCGCTGGCCTGGGCCGGTTTCCATTTCGGCCAGCGCGCTTCCAATGCGAGCAAGACCTTTGGATACCTGCGGCTGGAAGTGCTGGCCGGCTTCATCAACGCCCTGACATTGTTCGGGTTGGTGCTGTGGGTGGCATGGGAAGCGGTAGCGCGCTTGCGTGCGCCGGCACCGGTGCTGGCCGGGCCGATGTTCGTGGTGGCGTTGCTGGGGCTGGCGGTGAATGTCGCGGTATTCGCGATCCTGCGCCGCGCCGATACCTCGCACGTCAACATCCGGGGCGCGATGCTGCATGTACTGGGCGATCTGCTTGGCTCGGTGGCGGCCATTGTTGCGGCCATCGTCATCTACTTCACCGGCTGGATGCCGATCGATCCGATCCTCTCGTTGCTGATCGTGCTGTTGATCCTGCGCAGCGCGTGGGCGCTGTTGAAGAATTCCATCCATATCCTGCTCGAGGGCACGCCGCCCGGAATCGACATCGCGCGCCTCGGGGCCTATCTGGTCGAGCACGTGGAAGGGTTGATGCGCGTGGAGCATGTGCACGTGTGGTCGATTACCTCTGGCCAGCCGGCTGCCACGCTGGAAGCGCGCATCGAACCTGAGGCCGATCCGCGTGCCGTGACCCGGGCCATCAAGCGCACGTTGGCCGAGGCTTTCGGCATCGGCCACAGCACCGTCGAAATCGTTTGGGATGAAAGTGATGGCTGTGCGTTGGAGGCACGGCCACAGGCCCACTCGCATTCGCATGAATGAGCTGGATGTGCCGCAGCGATGGCATGACTTCCTGCACTGATAGGTGATTTGGTATACCAGCACACTAAAACTCCAAATCACCAAGAGGAGTTGTGCTGATGAACGTCAAATCATGGGGTTGCATCCTGTTCGCCGGCGTTCTCGCCCTGGCCGTGCCGGGCGTGTCGGGGGCGAAGGAAGCAGGCGCACCTTCGAAGGCCCGCGTCGTGGCGCCGGATCCGGTGTTCCAGATCAAGGGATGGGTGCATCAGTTCCGGGTCGGCGACGTCGCCGGTCTGGCACAGGCGCTGATTCCGCCGGCGAAGTGGGAAGAAGTCCGTGGCGCCTACGAACTCCAGCGGCAGGAGCCGATCGAGGAGGCCGACCGGGCACAGTTCGCCGAGCAGCTTGAGCGCTTCACCGCGCCCGATGCAGTGGAGGCGCTCATGGCGGAGATCGAGCCCAGGCTGGTCGATGCGCGGGCGCAGTGGCCGGGCATGTTGATGCTGGGCATGGGCGCGGCACAGATGGCGGTGGCTTCGCCTGACGTGGATTTGAGCCCGAAACAGCGTGATGCTTTGAAGCGGATGTTGCCGGGCCTGCAGCAATGGGCTGCCACGACCGATTTCCTCGATGCCGCGACCTTGCGCCAGGCATTCACCCTGCTCGCCGATGCCGTGCGCCGTACCGGCATCCGCGATCTGGACATGCTGCGCCAGTTGCCGCTGGAAGCGGCGCTGGATCGTGCCGGCCCATTGCTGCTGGCCGGCAAGGATGCCTTGCGCCTGTACGGACTGGATCTGGATGCCGTGGCCGATTCGTTGCAGGTGGATGTGCTGGCCAATGACGGCCGCAGTGCCCGGGTTCGCACCCGCGTGACCGTATTTGGCGCTGCGATTTCGGGCGAGCACGAATTGGTCTTGATCGAAGGGCGCTGGTACGACGCCTCGGCACTCAAGCTGCATGTCGCATCGGATCTGGCGATGGCTGCCGGCCACTGAGCGGGCTAGGCCCCTGTCTGGCCGCCTGCCGGGCAGGGGCTACATGCGGGAATACCGCCACGACACCATGCGGCCATCCTTGTACGGCATCACGCCGTGGAAAGGCCGCGGATCATCATCGAACACCAGCGGCAGGAAGTGCAGATCGCCTTCCCACATCGGCAAGTCCATGATGGTTGCGCGCGGCACCCATTCCAGCGTGCCTTCCGGATTTTCGGTGAACGGTTCGCCGCTGTATCGGGTGATGACGAAGATGAAGCCGAGCCAGTCCTCACCGTTCTTGCCGAAGCCCGGCCAGCTGATCGTGCCGCGCAAATCCATGGATTCGCAGACGATGCCGGCTTCTTCGAGGATTTCGCGCCGCATCCCGGCCACGACATCCTCGTCGGCTTCGAGCTTGCCGCCCAGACCGTTGTACTTGCCCAGATGTTGGTCGTCCGGGCGGGCGTTGCGATGGATCATCAACACCTGCTGCCCATCGGGCGAAAGAATGTAGCCAAGGGTTCCGACGATGGGGCAATACGGCATCGGGCGCTCCGTAGTCACTGCCGCGCCAGGCGCGGGTTGGGCGGAATGATCGGCGCCGTGCTGCGCCATGGGTTGATGTCCAGGCCGCCGCGCCGGGTGTAGCGCGCGTACACGCTCAGGCATTGCGGCGCGCAGCGCGCACGCAGGTCGCAGAAGATGCGCTCCACGCATTGTTCGTGGAACTCGCTGTGCTCCCGGAAGGAAACCAGATAGCGCAGCAGCCCGGCACGGTCGAGCCGCGGGCCGGTGTAATCGATCTGCACGCTGGCCCAGTCCGGTTGGCCGGTCACCGGGCAGTTGGACTTGAGCAGGTGCGAGACAAGTGTTTCGGCCACGAGATTGCCGCCGTCGGCAGAAAGGAAGTCAGGCCGCGGCGGGCCGTAGTGATCGATGGCGATGGGCGCATCGTCGATGCATTCGCCAGTCAGTGTCTGGATGCGCTCTGCACCGAAGTTCTCGGGCAATACCAGCTCAACCGAAACCTGTGCGCCGGCCACGGCGGAAAGATCCAGCGCGAGGCGTTCGCGCACGGTGTTTGCGTTCGGCATCCTCGTGGCGGCGAACGAGCCGAGGTAGAGCTTGAAGCTCTTGGACTCGATCAGGTTCGGGCTGTGCGCCGGCACGGAAAAACGCGCCAGCGCAATGTGCGGCTTGCCGGATGGATCAAGCCAGGAGAGCTCGTAGCCGTTCCAGATGTCCACGCCGTGGAACGGCAATGCCTCGCCCAGGCCAAGCGTGCTGCGGCCTTGCGCGCGCGGGATCGGAAACAACAGGCTGGCATCGTAGCCGTGCGGATAGACCGTTTCGCGGCCAAGCGCGGAATCATGCGGGGTGTTCATCGCGACAGTGTAATGGGACACGCGCCGGGTTCTGCCAGAATGTGCGCATGTTGCATGTCGTCCTCTACCAGCCCGAAATCCCGCCCAACACCGGCAACGTCATCCGCCTGTGCGCCAATGCGGGCGCGGCATTGCATTTGATCGAACCATTGGGCTTTCCCATCGACCATGCGCAGATGCGCCGCGCCGGGCTGGATTACCACGAATTCGTGGACATGAAGCTGCATGCCAACCTCGATGCGTTTCTCACCGCCGTCGCCCCGCTGCGCCTGTTCGCCTTTTCCAGCAAGGCCACGCGACGCTACGACACGGTGCGGTTCGCATCCGGTGATGCCTTGATGTTCGGCCCGGAAACCCGCGGCCTGCCGGCCGAAGTAGTGGACGCATTGCCACCGGAGCAACGCCTGCGCCTGCCGATGATGCCGGGCAATCGCAGCCTCAATCTTTCCAACACCGTGGCGGTGGCGGTGTACGAGGCGTGGCGGCAGCGGGATTTTGAGGGCGCGTGATGCGGCGGGCTTTGCGCGCCGAGCGGACTGGATTTGACCGCGATGGGGGGCTAACCTGCGGCCAGAGATTGCCCATGATATTCATGCAGGGTGATTTCCATGCCGTGCTCCGTCAGGGGGGGGCGATGCAAGGCGAAGGTGCTGATATGGAGGTGTCTTGTGAATTTTCTACACTATCTTTTTGTCGGGCTTGCATCTGGATTTGCTTCGATCGCTGGTGCCGGGGATTTTTCTCCGTCGTGTACGGAGAGTTTCAGCAAAGAGATTTACCGCCCTGGCGATGCCGGTTTCGAGGAAGTGATTGCCAAATACAATGATCTTGCATTGAAAAGCCATTCTGCAAAATTATCCCCCAAGGGGGCGCGGCCATGGATGCTCAATGCTGATGAGACTGCATACATCAGTATCAGCCACGAAACCAATAGCTGTGCGGCGGTTTCGGAAGAACCTGTTGCTTCCGTCAAGTATTCCTGTGACTACGCAGGGTGCAATGAGAGTATCGGCGGGACGGATAGCATGCCTGTGGGTGACAGGATCACGCGCGACTCATGCAATAGCAGCACTTCGGTGAGAACCACCACCACATGGGTCAAGCAGTCGGACGGTACTTGGACGGTGACGAAACACACGGAAGAGGTGCAGACTCAAGGCTGTCCGATTTCGTGATTTTCAGAAAAACAAAAGGCGAAGACCCCGGTCTTCGCCTTTTTTTGAAGCCGCATTTTCAATGCGGGTATTCAGCACGGAGCGCCATCAGCGCGTGCCTCAAAACTCCGGTTTTTGCTCCCGCGCCATCAACCAGCGCAAGCCTTCTTCCGGTGTGATGTCGCCATGCAGCACACGTTGCACTTGGGCGCTGATCGGGAGGTCGAGGTTGTGGCGTTCGGCCAGGCGCATGACTTCATCGGCAGTCTGTACCGATTCGACGACCTGGCCGATCTCGCGCACCGCGTCGGCCACGCTCTTGCCGTGTCCGAGTGCCAGGCCCAGGCGGCGGTTGCGGGAAAGATCACCGGTGCAGGTCAGCACCAGATCGCCGAGGCCGGCCAGGCCCATGATGGTTTCGGCGCGGCCGCCGAGCGCGGCGTTGAGGCGCAGCATTTCGTTGAGGCCACGGGTGATGAGGCCGGCGCGTGCATTGAGGCCCAGTTGCATGCCATCGGCCACGCCGGTGGCCACGGCCAGCACGTTCTTCATCGCGCCGCCCAGTTCCGCCCCGAGCATGTCGTTGCCGGTGTAGACGCGGAAGGTCGGGCCGTGCAGCACGTGTGCCACGGCGTGGGCGAAATCGGCATCATCCGAATGTACGGTCAGTGCGGTCGGCAACCCTATCGCCACTTCGCGGGCGAACGAAGGGCCGGTGGCGACGGCCAGCGGCACGTCGGCGCCGAAGGCTTCCTGCGCCACTTCGTGCAAGAAGCGACCGGAGCCGGGTTCAAACCCCTTGGTGGCCCATGCCACGCCGACGCCGGGCCGGCGCATCGGTGCGATTTCGCGAACGAGATCGGTGAAGGCGTGGCTCGGAGTGACGACCAGCAGCATGTCGGCCTCGCCCACGGCGTGGGCAAGGTCGGCAGTGAAATGCAAGGTTTCAGGCAGGGGCAGATCCGGCAAGTACCGCGTGTTGCGGTGCGTGGCGGCCATCGCGGCGATGGCGTCGCGATCGCGCCCCCAGAGCACGGTGGCCGCACCATTGCGTGCGGCCTGTGCTGCGAGCGCCGTGCCCCAGGAGCCGGCGCCCAGTACCGCAAGCGCAGCCATGCGGTCAGGCGTTGCCGGCTTCCGGCGTCATAGCCGGCTGGCCTTCGCCCTGTGCGCGGCGACGCAGTGCTTCGGCGTAGATCTGGTCGAAGTTGATCGGCTGCAACAGGAAGGGCGGGAAGCCGCCGTCCTGCACCATGTCGGAGATGGCGCGGCGGGCGTAAGGGAACAACGTGTTCGGTGCGTAGGTGCCGAGCAGGCCGTCGGTGTTCTGTGCATCGAAACCGACGACGGTGAAGATGCCGGCTTGCTGCACTTCGGCCAGATAGGCGTTCTTGCTGTTCACGGTGCAGGTCAGCGAGACCGTCAGCACGACTTCGAACACGCCGTCCGCCAGGCCTGTGACCTTCTGGCCGAGGTTGAGCTGAAGTTCCGGCTGGCCTTGTTCCTGGAAGATCTGCGGGGCGTTGGGAGCCTCGAAGCTTGCATCCTTGATGTAGACCCGCTGCAGTGCGAACTGCGGCTGGTTGGCGGCTTCGGGTGCAGCGCCTGCGGCGCCGTTGGCGATCTCATCGGCCATCGTTGACTCCAGTATTCGGTTGGAAAGCGGCCCGGGATGGGCCGGCAAAAGGGCGCGGATTATCCCACGCCCTTCACAGATGGGCCAGTTGTGGCGCATTTCAAGTCCATCGGCGATGCACGATGCTACCGTGGCCGCTTCTGCCGAACGATGTGTCGCCATGCCACATGCCATGTCCGCCCCGCGCTATGCCGTGTTCGGCCAGCCTGTCGGGCACAGTCTTTCGCCGCGCATCCATCGCCGTTTTGCACAGGACTGCGGGATCACGCTCCACTACGAGGCCGTCGAAATCGCGCCGGAAGACTTTGTCGCACGCCTCACGGGTTTTCATGCCGATGGGTTGTGCGGGGCCAACGTGACCCTGCCGCTCAAGGAGCTGGCTGCGCGTCTGTGTCGTGACCTTTCGCCTGCGGCACGCCTGAGCGGAGCGGTGAATACGTTGGTGCGACGTGAGGATGGCTGGTTCGGCGACAACACCGATGGGCTGGGGCTGTGCCGGGACTTGATCCACAACGTCGGCGTACCGCTCGCTGGGCGGCGCGTGCTCCTGCTGGGAGCGGGCGGTGCGGCGCGCGGCGTGGTGCCGGCCTTGTTCGATGAGGGCGTGGCGGAGTTGGTGGTTGCCAATCGCTCACCGGAACGCGCCATCGCGCTGGCGCGCGATCTGAAAGACTGCGGCCCGATCCGTGTTTGCGCACTGGCGGATCTGGCGGAGGCCGGGTGTTTCGGCATTCTGCTCAATGCCACGTCAGCGGCAAGGCAAGGCGAGGCGCTGGCGTTGCCGGCGTCGTTGCTTGCGGCTGAAGCGGTGGCCTATGACCTTTCTTATGGTGTCGCCGCGCAGCCTTTCCTGGCGTGGGCGAAAGACGCGGGCGCAGCGGGCTTTGTCGATGGCTTGGGCATGCTGGTGGAGCAGGCCGCCGAAGCGTTCCTGCGCTGGCACAGGGTGAGGCCGGAGACAGCGGCTGTGTTGGCCTGGCTACGGGCGGGCTGAAACCATCAGCCTTCGGCCATCGCCAGATAGCGATCCTTGAGCCGCACGTAATGTCCGGCGCTGTAGCGCAGGTTTTCCAGTTCACGCTCTTCCAGCTTGCGCACGCAGCGCGCCGGATTGCCGAGCCACAGCTCACCGGAGGCGACGGTTTTGCCGGGCGGGATCAGTGCCCGCGCGCCGACGAAGCCGTAGTCCTCCACCACGGCGCCGTCGAGTACCACGGCGCCCATGCCGATCAGGCAGAAGTTGCCGATGCTGCACCCGTGCAGGATCACGCCGTGGCCGATGGTGGTGTCATCGCCGATGCGGGTGGGAAAGCCGCCGGGACGGGTGAACGGGCCGTCGTGGGTGACGTGCACGATGCTGCCATCCTGCACGCTGGTACGTGCGCCGACACGGATGAAGTTCACATCGCCGCGCAGTACTGCGCCGGGCCAGATCGAGGCGTCGTCGCCCAGGTGCACGTCGCCGATGACGCTGGCAGCGGGATCGACGTAGACACGTGCTCCAAGCGTGGGCGAGGTGTCAAGGTAGCGGCGTAGCGGGGGCATGGGTCGTCTGCGACAAGTTGAATGGCTCGCGAGTGTAGCGGGCCGGGCGGCGGGCGTCAGAGCCAGCCGCGTGCCGCAAAGCTCACCGGTTCGCCTTCGCCGATGACCAGATGATCCAGCACCCGGATATCGACCAGCGCCAATGACTGGGCCAGCATCTGAGTGATGTGGCGATCCGCGCTGCTGGGCTCGCTGACGCCGCTGGGATGGTTGTGTGCCAGCATCACGGCAGCGGCATTGTGGGCCAGGGCGCGTTTGACCACTTCGCGTGGATGCACCTCGCTGCGATCCAGCGTGCCGTGGAACAGCTCCTCGATCGCGATCGGGCGGTGCCGGGTGTCCATGAACAGGCACGCGAACACCTCGCGTTGGCGGTCACGCAGGCGAGCGCGGAAGTAGTCTCCGGCCACACGCGGATCGGTGAGGGCGTCGGGTTCTTCCATCCGCATGGCCAGATGCCGGGTCGCCAGTTCGAGCGCGGCGCACAAGCGCGAGGCGCGTGCCAGTCCCAGCCCCGGTTCGCGCACCAGTTCGGCGCAGGGCAGGCGCAACAATCGGCGCAGGCCGCCATGTCGATGCAGCAATTGCCGGCCAAGATCGATGGCATTGAGGCCGCGCTGCCCGGTGCCGAAGAACACCGCGAGAAGCTCGGCATCGCTCAGTGCCGCAGCGCCCCGCGCCAGCAGTTTTTCGCGCGGGCGCTCCTGTTCCGGCCAATCGCGGATATTCATGTGGGGTCTGCCAGAGAGAAACGAGTGTCGTCATCTTCGATGTGCAGATGACTGAAAGGCATCGGGCCAGGCCGGGGTTTGAAGTAAGCTGTCGGCCCGTTTTTTCCTGAGACTTTTCCTATGCCGGCGCCCGCATCCATGAGCGCCACGCCCGAACGCATCTTGTTGGGCGTGGGTGGCGGCATTGCCGCGTACAAGGCGGCGGAGTTGGTGCGTCGCCTGCGTGAACGGGGCGCGCAGGTGCGTGTGGTGATGACCGAGAACGCCGAGCGTTTCGTCGCGCCATTGACCTTCCAGGCACTCAGTGGCGAATCGGTGCGTACCAGCCTGTGGGACAGTGCCGCCGAGGCTGCCATGGGGCATATCGAACTGGCGCGCTGGGCCCAGCGCATCGTCATCGCGCCGGCCTCGGCCGACCTGATCGCACGACTGGCCCAAGGGCAGGCGGACGATCTTCTGACCACGCTGTGTCTGGCCAGCGAAGCGCCATTGCTCGTGGCCCCGGCCATGAATCGGGTGATGTGGGCCAATGCCGCCGTGCAGGCCAATGTCGCCACGCTCGTGGCGCGCGGTGTCACCTTGCTGGGGCCGGACGAAGGTGATCAAGCCTGCGGGGAAACCGGCGCAGGCCGGATGTGGGAGGCGGCGGCCATTGCCGATGCAGTGCTGGAGCCGGCGCCCGACCCCGTCGTACGGAGCGTGCTTGCCGGCAAACGCCTGCTGCTCACCGCCGGGCCTACATTCGAGGATCTTGACCCGGTGCGATATCTGGGCAACCGCAGCTCCGGCCGAATGGGTTACGCCATCGCGGCACAGGCGCAGCAACTTGGAATGCATGTGACGCTGGTGTCCGGCCCGGTATCGCTCCCGACGCCCGCGGGCGTGCGGCGCATCAGTGTGCGCCGCGCCGCACAGATTCACGCGGCCGTGATGACGCACGTGCCGCAGGCCGATGTATTCATCGCCACCGCCGCCGTGGCCGATTTCCGCCCGCAGGCGCGCAGCGACAGCAAGATCAAGAAACGCGGTGATGGCGGACTCACGCTGGAGCTGGTGCAGAACCCGGACATCCTCGCGCAGGTCGCAGCGCGGCAGGAACGGCCCTTTGTGGTCGGTTTCGCCGCAGAAACCCATGACGTGGAGCGCTATGCACGCGACAAACTGGAACGCAAACGTCTGGACATGATCGCCGCCAACCGCGTGGGCGAGGAAGGTTGCGGCTTCGATGCCGATTGCAACGCGCTTGAAGTGCTGTGGCCGCAAGGCCGGGCCAGCATCGGCAAGGCCGGCAAGGCACAGGTGGCGCGGGAGTTGCTTGCAGTGATCGCGATGCGCCTGGGAAATACGGAGCCATGATGGATGTTGCATTGAAAGTGCTCGATCCCCGCTTTGGAGGCGAGGTGCCGCTGCCCGATTACGCGACGGCCGGAGCCGCAGGGCTGGATCTGCGCGCGATGATCGATGCGCCGCTGCTGCTCGCGCCCGGCCAGGTTGAACTGGTGCCTGCCGGCATCGCCATCCATATCGGTGATCCGCGCTGGTGCGCGGTGATCCTGCCGCGTTCCGGGCTGGGACATCGCCATGGCCTGGTGCTGGGCAACCTCACCGGCCTGATCGATGCCGATTACCAAGGGCCGTTGATGGTCAGTCTGTGGAACCGCAGCGACGAGGCCTTTACCATCAGTCCTTGTGACCGCATCGCACAACTGGTGTTTTTGCCGGTCGGCCGGGCGCGCTTGGTGCAGGTCGACGAGTTCGACCGCAGTGCCCGTGGCGCTGGCGGATTTGGACATACCGGGCTGCGTTGAGCGCGCCCGACACAGGGCTTGCAGGGGATAGGGATGGCAAAGCGCAAGAAAAAAGAGGCACGCGAATCATTGCAGCTGCCGCCGCGCGTCACTGCGCTCATCATGGGCGTGGTCGCCGTGCTCGCCTTCTTCGGTGGTCTGGGCATCCTCTGGCAGACCTGGCGCGATTCCGATTCCAGCGCCGCGCAACCACAGCTTGAGGCTTTGCGTGAGCAGATGGCGCGCGATCTGGCCACTCAGATGGATGGTGCGCGCCAGCGTCTGGACGAGGCGATCTCCGACGCCCGCCTGCGCGCAGATGCCGCTTCCGGACACTTCGGCGATGCAGCCGAAAAACTCCGCACCGCGTGGCCGGAACTTGCCGACGTCCAGATGCACGAACCTTCGCTGGATGCCGCTTTCGCCGATGACATCGCGCAGGTGGGATTCGGCAAACTCGCGCTGCTCACCCGGGCCGCCAATGAACGCGCCGTTGCCGTGGGTGTGGTCGGGCGAGGCGATGCTTTGGCGCTGGGCCTGGCCGGGCCGGTGAAAGATGCCGAGGACGGTCGATTGCATGCCGTCGCCTTCGGCACGCTGCCGCTGGAGACTCTGGTCGCCTCCGTGCGCACCGCCGCGCTGCCGGGTGGTTATCTGGAACTGCGCAGTGGCCAGCGCGTGCTGGCTGAAAAAGGCGATGCACAGTTGCGCCGCACGGCGCAGTACACCCCGGTCAGTGGCATCCCCCTGCAGGTAGGCACCGCCGCACCCGAGTTCGTTTCCACGTTGCCTTATTCGGCCACCACCCAGTGGTTGATGGGATTTGGCGCGCTGCTGCTTGGCGGCATCCTGGCCTGGAAGGTTCGCAAGACGCTGGCGCAGGTTGCTGGCCCGAGTGAGGCCGAACCCACCTTCGCCGATACCCTGCGACAGTCCGGAGGCGATGCCCCGCCGGCCGAAGCCAAGCCGAAAGCCAAGCCCAAGCCAGCGCCCAAACCCGGCTTGCTGGTGGATCGCAGCATCTTCCGCGCCTACGACATCCGCGGCGTGCTCGGCAAAACGCTGGACGAAAACGTGGCACGCCTGATCGGCCAATCCATCGGCACCGTGATGGCCGAGCGCGGCTTGCAGGAAATCGTCGTCGGCCGTGACGGCCGGCTTTCCGGCCCCGAACTCTCCAATGCCTTGATCGAGGGGCTGCGTCTGGCCGGGCGCGACGTGATCGACATCGGCTTGGCGCCCACGCCGGTGGTGTATTTCGCCAGCTACCAGCTCCAGACCGGCTCCTGTGTCGCCGTGACCGGCAGCCACAATCCGCCCGATTACAACGGCTTCAAGATCGTGCTGGGCGGAGAAACCCTCTCCGGCGACGCCATCGAAGACCTGTATTTCCGCATTGCCGACAGCCTGCTCGATGGCGACGGCAACGGCGGCCTGCAAAGCATCGACGTGGCGCCCGATTACATCTCCCGCATCGCCAGCGACATCCAGCTCGAACGCCCGCTCAAGGTGGTCGTGGATGCCGGCAACGGCGTCGCCGGCGGCATCGCCCCGCAGGTGTTGGAAGCCATCGGCGCGGAAGTCATTCCGCTGTATTGCGAAGTCGATGGCGAGTTTCCCAACCACCATCCGGACCCGAGCGACCCGCGCAACCTCGTGGACCTGGAACATTTCGTCAAGAAGTTCGATGCCGATGTGGGCCTTGCGTTCGACGGCGACGGCGACCGCCTGGGCGTGGTGACCAAGCAGGGCGAGGTGATTTTCCCCGATCGCCTGCTGATGCTCTTCGCGCGCGACGTGCTCAGCCGCAATCCCGGCGCCACGATCATCTACGACGTCAAATGCACCGGCCATCTGGCCGGACAGATCCTGCGCAACGGCGGCAGCCCGGTGATGTGGAAGACCGGACATTCGCTGATCAAGGCCAAGATGCGCGAAACCGAGGCCGAACTGGCCGGCGAGATGAGCGGCCACTTCTTCTTCAAGGAGCGCTGGTACGGTTTCGACGATGGTCTGT